>DASSQM010000472.1:0-8780 GCA_035702465.1 Anaeromyxobacter sp.
CGAGCACCATGATCGTGATGAGGATGGCGACGACGCCGTCGCTGAACGCCTCCAGGCGGCCGCGGGTCATGGACGAGCGTGTAGCGGAGGGGCGGCCGCTTCGCGCGCGGACACCGCCGGCGCGGTCGCGAGCGCCCCGCCCGGGTCGCCCCGGGCCACGGCGTGCGCGGCGGCTCCGCCCGCGGTAACCACCCGCCATGAGATGGGCGTCGACGCTGTCCCGCGAGCCGGACGTGAGCGCCGCTTTCGCCGAGGCCGCGAAGGATCTCGACGGGCAGCTCGGCGAGAGCGCGCCCGACCTCCTGCTCGTCTTCGCCTCCTCGGACCACGCGGCCGGCTGGGAGCGGATCGCAGCGCTGGCCGCGAAGCGGTTCCCGCGGGCCCTCGTCGCGGGGTGCACGGCGAGCGGCGTCATCGGGGGCGCGCGCGAGGTGGAGGAGGGCTCGGCGTTCTCGCTCACCGCGGCGTCGCTGCCCGGCGTCGAGGTGTCGGGCTTCCGCGTCGAGCCCGGCGCGTCCGGAGGGAGCCCGCGCGCCCCGCACGGCTGGCGCGAGCTCGTCGGCCGGCGTCCGGAGGAGCGGCCGAACCTCCTCGTGCTGGCGGATCCGTTCACCGTCGACGTGGGCGAGCTCGTCGCCGAGCTGGATCGCGCCTATCCGGGCGTACCCAAGTTCGGAGGGCTCGCGAGCGGCGGCCGACGCCCGGCGGAGAACCGGGTCCTGCTCGGCGACGAGGTGTTCCGCGGCGGCGCCGTCGGGGTGGCGCTCACCGGCGACGTCGCCGTCGACACCCTCATCGCGCAGGGCTGCCGCCCGATCGGCGAGCCCATGATCATGACGCGCTGCCGCGGCGGCCTCCTGCAGGAGCTCGACGGCCGTCCGCCCATCGAGGTCCTCACCGAGCTCTACCGCGGCGCCGACGCCCGCGACCGCGAGCTCATGCAGCACTCGCTCTTCCTCGGGCTCGAGATGCGCGCCGACGCGGTCGTGCACGAGCCCGGCGAGCTCCTCGTCCGCAACCTCCTCGGGGCCGACGAGGAGTCCGGCGCGATCGCGGTGGGCGCGGAGCTCGAGCCGATGTCGGTCGCGCAGTTCGTGCTGCGCGACGCGCACTCCGCGGAGGAGGAGCTGCGGCGCATGCTCGCGCGGCGCCGGCGAGACGGCATCCGCCCCGCCGGCGCGCTCCTCTTCTCCTGCGTCGGCCGCGGCGCCGGCCTCTTCGGCTGCCCGGATCACGACACGAGCCTGTTCGAGGAGCAGCTGGGGCCGGCGCCGCTCGGCGGCTTCTTCTGCAACGGCGAGATCGGGCCCGTGGGAGGGACCACGTTCCTCCACGGCTACACGAGCGCGTTCGCGATCTTCCGCGACGCGCGCGGCGCGGGCGAACGACCGGGCGCGGCGCCGTGAACGAGGCGAGGGTCGAGGACATGGAGAGTCACGGTTCCCGGCGGCACCACGCCGCCCTCGCGTCGGCGCGCTCGCTCGCGGTCGGCGTCGTCGCCCTCCTCGCGCTCGCCGCGGGCGCCCTCCCCGCGCGCGCCGAGGAGGCGCGGCCGCTCAAGATCGGCATCGTCGGTGCCGGGCGGATCGGCGGCACGCTCGCGACGCTCTGGGCGAAGGCAGGACACGAGGTCCTCGTGTCCTCGCGCCACCCCGACCAGCTCCAGGACCTCGTGAAGTCCATCGGCCCCAAGGCGCGCGCCGGCACGCCCAAGGAGGCGGCGGCGTTCGGCGACGTCGTGCTCGTGTCCGTGCCGTACGGCGCGCTGCCTCAGATAGGACGCGACCTCGCGAAGGAGCTCTCGGGGAAGGTCGTCCTCGACACGGGAAACCCGTACCCCGAGCGCGACGGCGAGATGGCGGTCGAGGCGCGCAAGAAGGGCACCGGCGTCGCGTCCGCCGAGCTCCTCCCCGGGGTGAAGCTCGTGCGCGCGTTCAACGCGATCAACTGGAAGAGCCTGAAGAGCGAGTCGCGCCGCGCCGGGAAGCCGATCGCCATCCCCATCGCCGCGGACGACGCGGAGGCGCTGCGCGTCGCGAGCCGCCTCGTGAAGGACGCCGGCTTCGAGCCGGTGGTGGTGGGCCCGCTCGCGAAGGCGCGGATGTTCGACGTGGGGACGCCGGTCTACACGCAGCTCCTCACCGCGGACGAGCTCAAGGCGCGCCTCGGCCTGTAGCGCCCGCCCGAACGCGGGAACCCTCGTTCCTCACCGCTTCTCCGTCCAGGGGCGTAGCCTGCGCGAGAGCGCGCTGGCGCTCGGACCGCCGTGCCGGCGGAGGGGGAAGGACCATGACGAACCCGGTGAGCCGCAGGGACTTCCTGAAGTACTCGATGGCGACGGGAGCGCTCGTCGCCTCCGGCGATGGGGCGCTCCAGGCCGCGCGCGCCGAGCCGGCGAAGGGGTCCCCCGAGGTCGACAAGCTGACCGTCTGGACGGTGACCGACAACTACTACGACACGAATCGGCCGGACGCGAGGTACGCGAAGCGCTACCGCGCCGGGCCGGGTAGGTCCTTCCACGCCGAGCACGGGGTGTCCTTCTACGTCGAGGCGGTCGTGGGCGGCAGGACGAACGCCTGCATGTTCGACTACGGGAGCGATCCCGTGGGCGTGGCGAACAACCTCGCGCTGCTCGGCATCGACGTCGGCAAGGTCGACGCGTTCGCCCTGAGCCACGGCCACTGGGACCACTACACGAGCGCGGCGGCGATCCTCGCGCGCAACAAGGCGCGCATCGCCGCCGGGACGCCGTTCTACGTTGGAGAGGAGGCGTTCGCACGGCGGTACAGCCTGCGGCCCGGCGCGAGCGAACCCACCGACCTCGGACAGCTGCGGAGGGAGGACATCGAGGACGCGGGGTTGAAGGTGGTGGAGGTGAAGGCGCCGGTGCAGATCGTCCCCGGCGGCCAGCTCACCGGACCCATCGAGCGGGTGACGCCGTACGAGAAGGGCCAGCCGAGCATGCAGGTCCGGCGCGGCGACAAGCTGGAGCAGGACGCTTTCCCCGGCGAGCAGGGGCTGTTCTTCCACGTCCGCGGGAAGGGGCTCGTCGTCATCTCGGGCTGCGCGCACGCCGGAATCGTCAACACGGTGCGGCAGGCCATGAAGGTCGCCGGGACGACGAAGCTGCTCGCGGTGATGGGGGGCTGTCACCTCATCAACGCGAAGCCCGAGGTCATCGAGAGCACCGTCGGCGACCTCAAGTCGATGAAGCCCGAGTGCATCGTGCCCGCGCACTGCAGCGGGTTCGAGGCGATCCTCGCCCTCAACCGCGAGATGCCGAACGAGTTCGTCCTGAACACGGCGGGGACGCAGTTCACGTTCGCGGCGTGACGTCGCGCGGCGGGCGCCTGTGCTCTTTTGCCGCACGTGCTTGGTTCACTCATAGAGAAAGGGCGCGACTCGCGCGGGCTCCCCCGATGTGCACGAATGGGGAGCACGACCTGCCAGCGCAACCTCGCATCACCGTGAGAGAAGGGACGGATCCGCGCACGCCTCCCTAGGCAGGAACCCGCCACGGCACACTTGTCGGTACTGACTCTTCGCATCATCGTGCCCCCACGCCTCGAGGAACCGCGACGCGCAGCGCGCCACCCCGCGGGCGCGCGCGATCGCGGAAGAGGGGGAGACCGCCATGGCCGCTCGACGCCTCGCGTGGCTGGCTGGGATTGCGCTCGGGCTCTGCGCCGCGCCCGCTGCGGCGCACGATCCCGATCCGATCGCCGGTCGCGCGCTCTTCATCGGGGCGCGCGCGTTCCGGAACGGAGGCTCGCCCTGCGGCGGCTGCCACGCCATCGGCGGCGCGACCGCGCCGTTCGCCGCGTCGCTCGGCCCGGAGCTGTGTGCGAGCTTCGCGGGGCTCGACGCGACCGCGGTGGACGGCCTCCTCCAGGACCTTCCGTTCCCGACCATGATCCCCGTCTACGCGAAGCACGGGCTCGCGCCCGCGGAGCGGGCCGACCTCGGCGCGTTCCTGCTGCAGGCGAGCGGCAAGCCGGCGCCGGGCGGCGGGCTCGTCGCGCTGTGGGCGGCGATCGTCGCCGGAGCGGCGCTCGCGATCCTCGCGCTCGTCCAGCGCCGGACGCAGCGTTCCGTTCGCGCGGAGCTGCTCGCCGCGGCGCGCGTCGCCGCCGCGCGGCGATCCGGGCCGCCCCGCGGCGGCCGTTCCCTCGCCTCTCGCGATCCGCACGGAGGAGCCCGATGAGCTGGGTGAAGAACATCATCCGCCCCAAGGACCGGAGCTGGGAGGACCTGTACCGGACGCGCCACCAGCACGACAAGGTGGTGCGGAGCACGCACGGGGTGAACTGCACGGGATCCTGCTCCTGGAACGTGCACGTGAAGAACGGCGTGGTCGCGCTCGAGACGCAGGCGCTCGACTACCCTCGCCTCTCGCCCGACGTCCCCGGGTACGAGCCGCGCGGGTGCCAGCGCGGGATCTCCGCGTCGTGGTATCTCTACAGCCCGCTGCGCGTGAAGCACCCGTACCTGCGCGGCGTCCTCCTCGACCTCTGGCGCGCCGCGCGCGCGAAGCACGCGGACCCGGTAGAAGCGTGGGCGTCGCTCGTCGACGACCCGGAGGCGCGGCGCCGCTGGCAAGAGGCGCGCGGCAAGGGCGGACTCCGCCGGAGCACGTGGGACGAGGCGCTCGAGCTCGTCGCCGCCTCCACCATCCACACCATCAAGCGCCACGGGGCGGACCGGGTCGTCGGGTTCTCGCCCATCCCGGCGATGTCGATGCTCTCGTTCGCCGGTGGCTCCCGGTTCCTGCAGCTCCTCGGGGCGGTGAACCTGTCGTTCTACGACTGGTACTGCGATCTGCCGAACGCGTCGCCCGAGATCTGGGGCGAGCAGACCGACGTGGCGGAGAGCGCGGATTGGTATCACTCGAAGTTCATCGTCTCGATGGGCTCGAACCTCGCGATGACGCGCACGCCCGACGTGCACTTCGTCGCGGAGGCCCGCCACGACGGCGCGAAGTTCGTCGTGCTCTCGCCGGACTTCTCGATGGTGGCGAAGTACGCGGACGAGTGGCTCCCCGTCCAGGCGGGCCAGGACGGCGCCTTCTGGCTCGCGGTCGACCACGTGATCCTGAAGGAGTTCCACGCGGACCGGCAGGTCCCGTTCTTCGCGGACTACCTGCGCCGCACGAGCGACGCGCCGTTCCTCGTCGAGATCGACGAGCGCGACGCGACCTGCAAGCTCGGCCGGCTGCTGCCGGCGAGCCGCCTCGCGCGCTACGCCGGCGAGGAGCACGGCGACTTCAAGTTCCTCGTCTGGGACGAGGCGTCGGACGCGCCGCGCATGCCGCAGGGCAGCCTCGGGTTCCGCTGGCAGAAGGAGAAGGGCAAGTGGAACCTCGAGCCGAAGGACGGCGCCGACGGCGCGTCGCTCTCCCCGCGGCTCTCGTTCCTCGATTCGTACGACGCCGTGCTCCCCGTCGCGTTCGCCGACCACGCCGACGGCACGGTCGCGCGCCGCGGCGTCCCGGTGCGCCACGTGGAGACCGCGAACGGCCGGGTCGCCGTCGCGACGGTGTACGACCTCCTGTTCGCGCAGCACGGCGTCTCGCGCGGGCTGCCGGGCGAGTACCCCGCCGGCTACGACGACGAGCGCGGCGCGTTCACGCCCGCGTGGCAGGAGCGGTTCACCGGGATCCCGCGCGCCGACGTCGTCCGCTTCGCGCGCGAGTGGGCCGGCACGGCGGAGCGCACCGGCGGCAGGTGCTCCATCCTCATCGGCGCCGGCGTGAACCAGTGGTACCACGGAGACCTCGCCTACCGCGCCGCCATCGCCGGCCTCGTCCTGTGCGGCTGCGTGGGCCGGAACGGCGGCGGGCTCAACCACTACGTCGGCCAGGAGAAACTCGCGCCCGTCTCGTCGTGGCAGCCCCTCGCGTTCGCGCTCGACTGGGCCCGCCCGCCGCGGCTCCAGAACGCGCCGAGCTTCCACTACGTCCACTCCGACCAGTGGCGGTACGAGGCCGCCGAGGACGCGGCGCGGCTCGACCCGGGGCGCGCGCCGTCGGCCCTGACCCGCGGCCACACGCTCGACCACCAGATCCGCGCGGTGCGCCTCGGCTGGCTCCCGTTCTTCCCGCAGTTCGACAGGAGCCCGGCGGAGGTGGTGCGCGAGGCGGAGGCCGCCGGCGCCCGCACCGACGCGGGCATCGTGGCGTGGGCCGTGGCGCGCCTCCAGGAGGGCAAGCTCAAGTTCGCGGTGGAGGACCCCGACGCGCCTTCGAGCTGGCCGCGGCTCTGGTTCATCTGGCGCGGAAACGCGCTCTCGTCGAGCGCCAAGGGACACGAGTACTTCCTCCGCCACTACCTCGGCACGCACCACTCCGCCGTCGCGCCCGAGGCCGCGCGCGGGGCGGTCGAGGAGGCGGTCTGGCGCGAGGCGCCGGAGGGCAAGATCGACCTCGTCGTCGACCTCGACTTCCGCATGTCGACCTCGGCGCTCTACTCGGACGTCATCCTGCCGGCGGCGAGCTGGTACGAGAAGGACGACCTCAGCACCACGGACATGCACTCGTTCATCCACCCGCTCCAGGCGGCGGTGCCGCCGTGCTGGGAGGCGAAGAGCGACTGGGACGCGTTCGAGGCGCTGGCGCGGAAGGTGAGCGAGCTCGCGCGCGTCCACCTCCCGCAGAAGGTCCGCGACCTCGTCGCGACGCCGCTCATGCACGACACGCCCGCGGAGCTCGCGCAGCGCGAGATCCGCGACTGGTCGAAGGGCGAGTGCGAGCCCATCCCCGGCAAGACCATGCCCGCGCTCACGATCGTCGAGCGCGACTACGTGCACCTCCACGACCGGTTCGTCTCGCTCGGGCCCGCGGTGCGGACCGGGGGCCTCTCGGCGCACGGCATCGGCTGGCCCGTCGACGACCTCTACGACGAGCTCGTCGCGACGCGGCCCGTCGTGGAATGGGGCGGCGCGCGCTACCCGTCGCTCGCGAGCGCGCGCGACGCCGCGAACGTGATCCTCCACCTCGCGCCGGAGACGAACGGCGAGTCGGCGTACCGGGCGTACCAGGCGGAGGAGAAGAAGGTCGGGCTGCCGCTCGCGGACATCGCCGAGAAGACCCGCGGCGTGCGCGTCACCTTCGACGACCTCGCGCGGCAGCCGCGCCGGCTCCTCGACAGCCCGTGCTGGACGGGCCTCACCGGCGGCGGGCGCACCTACTCCGCGTACTGCCTCAACGTGGAGCGGAAGGTGCCGTGGCGCACGCTCACCGGCCGCCAGCACTTCTACCTCGATCACCCCGGGTTCCTCGCGTACGGGGAGGCGCTCCCCACCTACAAGGCGAAGCCGGAGGCGGCGGTCGTGCGCGACCTGGAGGCGACGCCGGAGGGGCGGCGCGCCCTCACGCTCAACTACCTCACGCCGCACGGGAAGTGGGGCATCCACTCCACGTTCACGGACAACCTGCGGATGCTCACGCTGTCCCGCGGCGGGCACCCGCTGTGGCTCAACGACGAGGACGCCGCCGAGCTGGGGGTCGCCGACAACGACTGGCTCGAGGTGCTGAACGACAACGGCGTGGTCGTGACGCGCGCGGTGGTGAGCGCGCGGATGCCGCGCGGCGTGTGCTACCTCTACCACGCGCCGGAGCGCACCATCGCGGTGCCGAGGTCCGAGTCGCGCGGCGGCCGCCGCGCCGGCGGCCACAACAGCCTCACGCGCGTGCGCCTCAAGCCGACGCTCATGCTCGGCGGGTACGGGCAGTTCACGTTCGCCCTCAACTACTGGGGGCCCACCGGCAACAATCGCGACACCTTCGTGCGCGTCACGAAGCTCGCCGGTCCGCCGCGCTGGTAGCGGAAAGCGAGGGCCCGATGAACGTCCGAGCGCAGATCTCGTCGGTGTTCCACCTCGACAAGTGCGTCGGCTGCCACACGTGCAGCGTCGCCTGCAAGAACCAGTGGACCGACCGGCGCGGCGTCGAGTACGCGTGGTGGAACAACGTGGAGACGAAGCCCGGCGCCGGCTACCCCGTGTGCTGGGAGGACCAGGAGCGGTACCGCGGCGGGTGGCGGCTCGACGGCGAGGGCCTGGCGCTGCGCCAGGCGAGCCGCCCCGGCACCCTCGCGCGGATCTTCCACAACCCGAGCCTCCCGGTCC
Organism: Anaeromyxobacter sp.; assembly: GCA_035702465.1. Taxonomy (GTDB): domain Bacteria; phylum Myxococcota; class Myxococcia; order Myxococcales; family Anaeromyxobacteraceae; genus Anaeromyxobacter. Next base: position 8,125 of record DASSQM010000472.1, read on the forward strand.
TGCAGGACTACTACGAGCCGTGGACGTACCGGTACGAGGATCTGTTCGACGCGCCCGCGGGCGACGACCAGCCGACGGCGCGGCCGGTGTCGCTCCTCGACGGCCGGCCCATGGAGATCGAGGCGGGACCGAGCTGGGACGACGACCTCGGCGGCTCGAACGTGTGGGCCGCGAACGATCCCGACCTCGCCGGGCTGCCGGAGGCGGAGCGGAAGCGCCTCGCGGAGATCGAGCGGCTCGTCTTCTTCTACCTGCCGCGCATCTGCAACCACTGCCTGAACGCGGCGTGCGTCGCGGCCTGCCCGTCCGGCGCGATCTACAAGCGCGGCGAGGACGGCATCGTCGTCCTCTCCCAGGAAAAGTGCCGCGCCTGGCGGATGTGCATCTCGGGCTGCCCCTACAAGAAGACCTACTTCAACTGGGAGCTCGGCAAGTCGGAGAAGTGCATTCTGTGCTATCCGCGGCAGGAGAACGGCTTCGCTCCGGCCTGTTTCCACACGTGCGTCGGGCGAATCCGCTACCTGGGCGTCTTGCTCTACGACGCGGATCGAATAAAGGAAGCGGCCATGGCGCGGGAAACGGCGTTGGTGGAAGCTCAGCGCAACGCCATCGCGGATCCCTTCGTCCCGGAGGTGATCGAGTCGGCGAAGGCCAAC
>DASSQM010000473.1:0-3321 GCA_035702465.1 Anaeromyxobacter sp.
GGTACATCGCGACCACCAGGTCGAAGTCGCCCCGCCCGGCCCGGAAGAAGGCGGTGTCCGCCGGCAGGGGGCCCTCCGCGACGACGCCGCGCCTCCGCGCCGCCTCGATCCCGGGCTCGATCTTCGTCTCCTCCTCGCCGCGGCCGAAGAGCCCGTGCTCGCCGGCGTGCGGGTTGATCGCGCACACGGCGACGCGCGGCCGGGCGATCCCGGCGCGCACCAACGCGTCGTTCCCCCGCAGGATCGTCCGCTCGACGAGCCCGGGGTCGATCCGCTCGATGGCGTCGAGGAGCCCGAGGTGGGTCGTCACGTGGATGACGCGGAGCTTCGGGGCGGCGAGCATCATCGAGACCTCGCGCGTGCCCGAGAGCGCGGCGAGGAGCTCCGTGTGACCGGGGTAGGCGTGGCCGGCCGCGCGGAGCGCCTCCTTGTTGAGCGGCGCGGTGCAGATGGCCGCGATCGCGCCGTCGAGGGCGAGGCGCACCGCGCGCTCCACGTAGCGGTACGCGGCCTCTCCCGCCGCCGCCGAGACGCGCCCCCAGGGCAGCTCGTCCGGCGCGAGGCCGACGTCCACGCAGTCCACGATCCGGGGCGGCGCGCCCTGCCCCGACGGCGCCTCGACGGCCCGCACCTCCAGGTTCGAGTGCACGAGCCGCCCGGCGAGCCGCAGCCGGTCCGCGCCCCCGACGACCACCGGCCGGCAGAGCGCGTTCACCTCGGGCGACGCCAGCGCCTTCATGACGATCTCGGGCCCGATCCCGGCGGGGTCTCCCATCGTGATTCCGACGATCGGTCTCGCCATGGCCTCACTCTAGCCGCGCCCGCCGCGGATCGCGTCGCGCGCCTTCACCAGCGCGCCGGGCGACCCGAACCCGCCCGCCTTCGTGACGAGCCGCAACGGCGGGGCCGTGTCGGTGAAGCCGAGCGGCACCCCCGGCTCGACTTCGGCCGCGAGGTGGACGCCGTGCGCGCCGACGGCCCCGAGGAGAGCGCGCGCGACGTCTCCGCCGGTCGCCACCACGCCGGCGCATCGCGGGAGGTGCGGCGCGACGAGCCCCGCGACGACCGCCGCGAGGACGGGCCCGCGCTCCACCGGGACCGGACGGTCCGAGAGCGTGAGCAGCAGATCGCGCCCCGCGGAGATCGCCGCCGCGACCTCCCTGGCGGGCCAGCGCGGGTCTCCTTCCCCGGCGAGGAGCGCCTCCGGATCGAGCGCGAGCGCGACGACGCCCGCCGCGGACGCGAGGGCGCGCGCCTGATCACGCGAGACTCCCGAGCGGCTCCCGACCAGCGCGAGGACGGGCCGGGGGTCGTGGGCGAGCTCGCGCCGAGCGGCCCGGTGCGGCACCCGCAGCCCCAGCGCGGCGGGGAGGTGCCGGGCGAGGCCGCCGGAGCCGGCCCACACGACCCGGCTTTCGAGCCGGGCGCCCGCGGCGGCGATCGCGCCGAGGTCGCGCTCCGTCTCCGCGTCGCACACGGCGACGTCCATACCCTGCCCGGTGACGCGGTCGAGCGCGCGCGCCAGCGCTTCCCCGCCGCGGATCTCGTCGAGCCCCACGAGGACGGCGCGGAGCCCGCCGCTGGCGAGCACCGAGGAGAGATCGGCGGGCCCGACCCGCCGCGCGTCGCGCCAGAGCTCCGTCTCCTCGAGCGGCGCGCCGTTCACGAGCACGCCGCCGCCTCGGGTGGTGCGGCCCGCCGCGGGGAACGCGGGAGCGAGGATGACGAGCGGGCGCTCGGCGCCTCCGCGGCGGAGCGCCTCCAGGGTGGCCGCGAGCTCGGCGCCGACGTGTCCGCGCAGCGTGGAGTCGATCTTCTTGTAGAGGATCCGCGGGCCGAGCGCGCTCGCGCGCTCCGCCACGGCGCCAGCGAGCCGAGCCGCCGCGCCGGCCGCCATCCGCCGGGTGTCGACGTCGATGGAGATCGCGTCCACGTCGCCCGGGACGGTCCCTCCCCCCGCCTCCACGAACGTACGCAGCCCGGCCGCCGCGAACGCGCTCCCGCAGTCCGCAGCACCGGTCAAGTCGTCGGCGATGACGACGGCCTGAATCATCGGTCTACGCGGCATCTAGGCATAACCGCCGCGACGTTCAAAGGTGCTGGTCAGATCGTGATTCGCAGGTGCTCCGCTCCCAGCACCGGAGGCACGGGCTCGAAGGCCAGCGAGCGCTCGATGACGTTGCGCAGCTCGCGCACGTTTCCCGGCCACCGGTGCGCGTTCAGGGCGGCGAGGGCGTCCGGGGCGAGAACGGGCGGTTCGTGACCCGTCGGCGTGAGGAGGCGGACGAAGTGCCGCGCCAGGGCGAGCACGTCGTCGGGGCGTTCGCGCAGCGGTGGCACGCGCAGGGGGACCACCTGCAGGCGATAGAACAGGTCCTCGCGGAACGACCGGTCGCGCACCAGCTGATCCAGGTCGCGGAAGGTGGCCGCGATCACTCGCACGTCCAGCTTGATGGGCTTGCGCTCCCCCAGCGGAAGGATCTCGCCGTTCTCGAGGAACCGCAGCAGCTTCGGCTGCACGTCCAGCGGCAGCTCGCCGATCTCGTCGAGCAGCACGGTCCCGCCGTCGGCTGCGCGCAGTACGCCGGGCTGGTCGGTCGCGGCGCCGGTGAATGCGCCCTTGCGGTAGCCGAAGAGCTGGCCCTCGAACAGCTCGCGCGGCACGGCGGCGCAGTTGAACGGGATGTAGGGCTTGCCGGCGCGCGTCGACAGATCGTGAATGGCGCGGGCGATCACCTCCTTGCCGGAGCCCGATTCGCCGGTGATGATCACCGTCGAGCGCGAACGCGAGAGCCGCACGAGGTCGGCCTTGAGCTGCCGCATCGGCGGCGACACGCCGATGAAGCCCGGGATCTCCGGCACGTCGCCCGCCGCGAGCTGCATCCCTGCCGCCGCCGGGTTTCCGGCGACCGCGCGGAGCGCTGCCAGCTCGAGCGCGAGCTCGGCCACCGCGGCGACCGCCCCGAGCCTGCCGCGGTCGTCGCTGCCGATGCCCGGGCGCCCTGCGCCGAGCCGCAGGCGGCGGCCCGCGCCGTCGCCGAGCTCCACCCACTCGGTCGCCGTCGCTGCCTCCGGGCCCGTGCGAAGGATGGGCGTGGCGCGACCGGCCGAGTCCAGCTCCTCGAGACGGACCACGGCCTCCTCCTCGTGTCCCGAGGTGAGCTCGGCGGCCACCGCCACGAGCTCGCGGCGGATCAGCTCCGGGCTCATGCCGCGCGTCGCCAGCCGCTGGATCGGTACGACGAGCCGGTCGAGCGAGCCGGCGGCGCCCGGCGCGTCGTATCCCGCGTGCGGTGCCGAGGTGCGGGCTCGGGGAAGGCG
>DASSQM010000474.1:0-4147 GCA_035702465.1 Anaeromyxobacter sp.
GGCGGCGCCGAGGTCGCCCGCCTGCGCGACGAGCTCTCCTTGCGCGCCGCGGAGGTCGCGCTGGCGCGCAAGGAGCTCGCGGAGAAGGAGGCCGCCGTCGCGGAGCTCTCCGCCCGTCCCCAGGACGTCGCGCCCGAGCCCACCTCCCCCGATCCCGCCGGCGTCGAGAAGGTGAAGGAGCTCGAGGCGAGGCTGGCGGAGGCGCTCGCCCGCGCCGCCGACGCGCAGGCCGCGGCCGAGGCGGCCCGCGCCGCCCCTCGCGCCGACGTGGCGCCCGAGGCCGCGGGCGCGCTCCAGAAGGCGGTGCAGGAGAAGGACGCGCTCGTCGCGCAGATCGCGGAGCGCGATCAGAAGATCTCGCGGCTGCAGCGCGAGGTGGCCGACAAGACGGATCGGCTCGGGCGGCTCGCGAAGGAGATGGGCGAGCTGAAGGCGAGGGGCCTCGGGAAGATCTTCCGGTGAGCGCCAGCGCACGTGAGGTGACGCTGGAGATGGTGTTATCGTCGATGCCATGAGCGAGACGCGACGCTACGAGCGGATCGACATCGAGCTGCCGTGCCGCCTCTACGTCCCTGGCGACGGCGGCGAGCTCCGGTTCGAGGCGTTCTCCCGGTCGAGGAACCTCGGGCTCGGCGGGCTCTTCGTGTCGTCGAGCTTCCTCCTGCGCAAGGGGCTCGAGCTGTTCGTCGAGCTCGCGCTGCCCGACGGCCCGCTCCCCGTCCGCTCGCGCATCGCGCACGTGGTCGAGCACGATCATCCGCAGCTCGACACGGGGATGGGGATCGAGTTCCTCGACGTCGACACGCACGGCCGCGAGACCTTGCTCCGCTACTTCACGCCGCGCCGCTACGAGACCTTCTACGCGGCCTTCGTGGAGGAGTTCCCGCACCTCGAGAAGACCGTGCCGCTCCGCGACGTCTCGCTCGTCCTGAACCTCTGGGAGGAGTGGAAGATCCGCAACGAGGGCGGCCCGCTCTCGACCGCGTCCGGCGCGCCGCCCGCCGCGCTCCGCGAGGGCGGCCGGGGCGCTGCGCGCGCGCGGGGGCGGCGCTAGCGGCGCTCGTCGACCGTGGCGAACGACGTCCGGCTCGCCTTCCTGTGGCACATGCACCAGCCTCCGTACCAGGAGGCGGAGACGGGCGAGTACCTCATGCCGTGGGTGCGCCTGCACGCGACGCGGGCGTACAACGACATGGCGTGGATGCTGGAGCGCCACCCCGGCGCCCGCTGCACCGTGAACTTCACGCCGGTCCTCCTCGAGCAGCTCGAGGACTACGCGGCCGGCACCGCGCGGGATCGCTTCGTCGAGCTCTCGGAGCGCGCGCCGGGCGAGCTCGGCCCCGACGAGCGGCAGGCGATCGTGCGGAGCTTCTTCATGGTGGACTGGGACCGCCACGTCCGCCCCGTGCCGCGCTACTGGGAGCTCCTCCAGAAGCGCGGGCGCGACGTGCGCCACGCCGACCTCGGCCGGATCGCGTCCGCGTTCTCGGACGCCGAGCTCACGGATCTCCAGGTCCACTTCAACCTGGCGTGGATGGGGTTCGGCGCCCGCGCGGACGACGCGAACCTGCGCGCGCTGCACGACAAGGGCCGCGACTACGCGCGCGAGGACGTCGCCTACGTGCTCGAGGCGCAGCGCAAGATCCTCTCCCAGGTGATCCCGCGCTGGCGCGCCCTCGCGGCGCGCGGGCAGGTGGAGCTCTCCGCGACGCCGTACTACCACCCGATCCTCCCGCTCCTCTGCGACACGGACGCGGCGCGGCGGGCCATCCCGGACGCCATCCTCCCACCGCGGTTCGCGCACCCGGAGGACGCCCACTGGCACGTGCGCGAGGCGATGGCGTCCCACGCACACCGCTTCGGTGCCCCGCCCGCGGGCATGTGGCCTGCGGAGGGGTCCGTCTCGCCCGAGGCCCTCGAGGTGCTCGCGTCGGAGGGCGTCCGCTGGGCGGCGAGCGACGAGGGCGTCCTCCTGCTGTCGCTGTCCCCGGACTCGCCTCGCCTCGCCTCGCTCTACCGGCCGTGGCGCGTCTCCGCCGGCGCGGGCGGCGAGATCGCGATGCTCTTCCGCGACCGGTCCCTCTCCGACCTGGTCGGCTTCACGTACCAGGGCGTCCCGGCCGCCAAGGCGGTGGAGGACTTCCTCGGGCACGTCGGCGCCATCGGCGAGGCCTGGCGCGCCGCGAAGCACCCCGGGCCGGCCACGGTGGGCGTCTTCCTCGACGGCGAGAACGCGTGGGAGCACTACCCCGAGTCGGGGCGCGAGTTCCTCGACCGCCTCTGGGGAGCGCTCGAGGCGAGCCCGGCCATGAGCACCGTGACGATGTCCGAGGCGACGCTCCATGCGCCGGGCCGCGCCCTGGCGAAGATCCACTCCGGGTCGTGGATCGAGGCGTCCTACCGCATCTGGATGGGGCACCGCGAGGACCGCCTGGCGTGGACCGCGCTCGGGCGTGCCCACGACGCCGTCGCCGCGGCCGAGCGCTCCGGCGCCGCCGACGCGGCGGCGCTCGCCCAGGCGAGGCGCCACCTCCACGCGGCGGAGGCGTCCGACTGGTTCTGGTGGTACGGCGACGACTTCACGACGCCGCTCGCCGCGGAGTTCGACGGCCTCTTCCGGGGCCACGTGATCCGCGCCGCGCTCCTCGCCGGCGCCGCCCCGCCGCCGGAGGCGCTCGGGCCGATCAAGCGCGCGCCCGACGCGGCGCCCGCGGCCGAGGCGAAGGCGGCCCGCGATCCCACGTTCCTCCTCACGCCCACCATCGACGGGCGCGAGACGAGCTACTTCGAGTGGCAGGGGTCGGGGCTCTACCGCCCCGGCCAGCACCGCGGTTCGATGTACGGCGCGGCGCAGTCGTTCCAGGCGCTCCACTACGGGTTCGATCTCACCGCGCTGTACCTCCGCCTCGATCCGGCCGAGTCGCCGGAGCGCTCGGCGGAGCTCGCCACCGCGGTGCGCGTGCTCGTCCTCGCGGACCGGCAGAGCGCGACGGACTTCCCGCTCGTCCGCGACGGCAAGGTGCACCCCGGCCACCGCGGCGCGGTCGAGGTGGGCCAGGCGGCGTTCTCGCAGGTGCTCGAGATCGCGCTCCCGTTCGCCGCGCTCGGGCTCGTGCCGCGCATGAAGGTCGCGCTCTCCCTGCGCGTGCTGCGGGGCGACCTCGAGGTGGAGCGGCTCCCGCGCCACGGCTTCCTCTCCGTGACCGTGCCGGACGCCGACTTCGAGCACGTGAACTGGAGGGTGTGACGTGGCCGACGCGACGCGCGTCCGCCCGCCGGATGCGCCCGCCCCGGACGCGCGGCGGGGCGGATCCGCCGCGCTCGTCTTCGTGGAGGGCGAGGCCGTCCTGGGGCTCACCGTCGCGCTCGACGGGGAGGTCGTGCTCGGCCGCGACCCCGCCTGCACCGTCGCGCTCCCGTCCGACGAGGTCTCGCGCCGCCACGCCCGCATCGACCGCGACGGCGACGGCCACGTGCTCGCGGATCTGGGCTCGACGAACGGGACCTGGGTGAACGGCAGCGCGGTGGAGCGCCACCGGCTCACCGCCGGCGACCGCATCCGCCTGGGCGGGTTCGTGGCGGCGTACGTCGCGGCCGGCGGCGGTCCGGGGACCGGCCTCGACGACCTCGCCCGGCTCGCGGCGCTGGCGCGGACGGACGCGCTCACCGGGCTGCCCAACCGGCGCGCCCTCCAGGACGAGCTGTCGCGCGCCGTCGCGCGCGCGGCCCGCGCGGGCACGCCGCTCGCGGTGCTCGTGCTCGACGTGGATCGGTTCAAGCAGGTGAACGACGCGCACGGGCACGCCGCGGGCGACGCCGTGCTCGCGGCGGTGGCGGCGCGCGCTGCCGCCGCGCTCCGGGCGGGGGACCTCCTCGCGCGCATCGGCGGCGAGGAGTTCGCCGCCGTGCTCCCGGGCGCCGACCTCGCCCGCGCCGCGGAGGCCGCCGAGCGCATCCGCGCGGCCGTCGCGGGGGAGCCGATCGCCGCGGGCGGCGCCGCGCTCGCCGTCACGGTCAGCGTCGGCTGCGCCGCGCTCGCGCCGGGCGAGGCCGACGGGCGTGCCGTCCTCGCGCGCGCGGACGAAAGGCTCTACCACGCGAAGCGCTCGGGGCGGAACCGCGTCTCGGCGTGATTCGTCTCGCCGCC
>DASSQM010000475.1:0-15267 GCA_035702465.1 Anaeromyxobacter sp.
CGCTGCCTGCCGTCATCGAGGAGGTCGTCGACGGCTACAACCGGATCATGGGGCGCGCGTACTCGCCGTGGGTCGAGGAGTTCATGACGGACGACGCCGAGATCGCGTTCTTCCTCATGGGCGCGCACACCGCGACCGCGCGGCACGCCGTCCGCCGCCTGCGCGAGAGGGGCGTGAAGGCCGGCCTCGTGAAGCTGCGCTTCGTGCGGCCGTGGCCGTCCGAGCAGGTCGCGCGTGCGCTCTCGAGGTTCAAGGCGGTCGGGGTCGTCGAGACGAGCACCTCGTACGGCGGATCCATGCGCGGCGGCAACCTGCTCGCCGAGGTGCGGGCCTCGCTGTACGACGCCGCGGAGCGCCCGCTCACCACCTCGTTCATGGCGGGGCTCGGTGGCGACGTCATCCCGCTGCACGAGTTCTTCTGGATGGCCGGCAAGCTCCTCGCGGCCGTGAAGTCGGGCCGGGTGGAGAAGCCCGTCTACTGGGCGGGGTTCGAGCACGAGGACGCGCCGGCGGCGGCGTCCCGCCCCGGCGAGACGTCGTCGAGCCTCTCCGTGCATTGACCCAGCGGAAAGGAGCCAGGTCATGTCGGTTCCCGTGAAGACGCAGACGCTCCCGCCGATCAAGAAGCTGCGGAACATCCCGCGGGAGGAGATGTACGTACCCGGACACCGCACGTGCGCGGGCTGCGGGCCGGCCCTCCAGTACCGGCTCGTCGCGAAGGCGGCGGGCCCGAACACGATCCTCGTCGGACCCACCGGCTGCATGTACGTGGCGAACGCGAGCTACCTGTGCACGCCGTACCGGGTGCCGTGGATCCACACGCAGATCACGAACGGCGGCGCGGTGGCCTCCGGCATCGAGGCCGCCTACCAGGTGCGGATCCGCAAGGGCGACTGGGACGGCGAGCTGCCCAACGTCATCGTCATGGCCGGCGACGGCGGCACTGCGGACATCGGGCTCCAGGCGATGTCGGCGCTCATGTACCGCGGCCACGACGCGCTGTTCGTCTGCTACGACAACGAGTCGTACGCCAACACCGGCATCCAGACGTCGCCGACCACGCCGTACGGCGGCAACACGACGTTCACTCCGCCGGGCAAGGCGGTGCCGGAGGGGAAGAGGCTCTTCCCGAAAGACGTCCCGCAGCTCGTCATCGGCGCTCACCCGGCGGTGAAGTACGTGGCGACCGCGTCGGTCGCGTACCCGCTCGACCTGATGAACAAGGTGCGAAAGGCCCTCAACTACAGGGGGCCGACCTTCCTCCACGTCCACGCGCCGTGCCCGAAGGGCTGGAAGTTCGACGAGTCGAAGACGGTCGAGATCGCCCGGCTCGCGATCCAGACGGGCATGTGGGCGCTCTACGAGTGGGAGAACGGCGAGTACCGGTATCAGCACAGGCCGAGGGAGTACAAGCCGGTCCGCACGTACCTCGCGACGCAGAAGCGCTTCGCCCATCTCACCGAGGAGCACGTCGCGAAGATGCAGGCGTTCGTGGACGCGCGCGTGAAGACGCCCGGGGTGCCGGTGAGCGTCCCGCTCCCCGGTCCGCGGGAGGTGTGAACGGCCGGATTACGGGCGGTGTGAACCGGCGAATTACGCACGGTGCGGGACGCCCGCTCGCCCCCGCGAAGGCGAGCGGACCCCGCGCCGCAGGCGTACAGCGGGATCCGTGCAGCGGCGGATGGAGGAGAAGGCCAAGCGGGAGGGGAGATGCGCGAATGAGCTGAACGGAGGTACCAAGCCATGGCTCCAGGCATGCGAAGCATCGCGGCGGTCGTGAACGGCACACGGCGACGGATCGGCGCCCCCATCGTCGCCGCCATCGGACTGCTGCTCGGCGCCGGGCCGCGTGCGGCTGGCGCGTGGGAGCCGACGAAGCCGATCGAGTTCGTCGTCCCCGCGGGCACCGGTGGCGGCGCCGACGTGATGGCGCGCTTCATCACCCCCATCATCGAGAAGTACAAGCTCTCCCCGAAGCCCTTCATCGTCGTGAACAAGTCGGGCGGCGCCGGCGCCGAGGGTTTCCTGTACGTGAAGGGAAAGGCGCGCGACCCGCACGTCGTCATCATCACCCTCGACAACCTGTTCACGACGCCCATCGCCACGGGCGTGCCCTTCAACTGGAAGGACCTCACGCCCGTCGCGCGGATGGCGCTCGACTACTTCGTCCTGTGGGTGAACGCGGAGTCGCCGTACCAGACGGCGACGGACTACCTGGACGCGGTGCGCAAGGAGCCCGGCAAGTTCGTCATGGGCGGCACCGGGACGAACCAGGAGGACCAGATCATCACGGTGATGATGGAGCAGCTCTACGGACTCCGGTTCGCCTACGTCCCGTTCAAGGGCGGCGGCGACGTCGCCGTCGAGCTCGTGGGCAAGCACATCCACTCCAGCGTGAACAACCCGGCCGAGGCGGTCAGCCACTGGAAGGCGGGGCGGCTGCGGCCGCTCGCGACCATCGACACCGCGCGTATCGAACTGCCCGACTGGAAGGGCATCCCGACCATGAAGGAGGCCACGGGCAAGGACGTCAGCTACCTCATGCTCCGCGGCCTGTTCTCGGCGCCGGGCATCACGCAGGAGCAGCAGGCGTTCTACGCGAACGTGTTCAGGAAGGTCGCCGAGACTCCCGAGTGGAAGAAGTACGTGAGCGACATGGGCCTCAAGCCCGCCTTCCTCTCGGGCCCGGACTACGTGAGGTGGCTCGAGGAGAAGGAGGCGACCACGCGCGACCTCATGAAGGCGGGCAAGCTCATCAAGCAGGGCTGATCGCCCGTCGGCCACGCGGCGCGAGGCGAGGAGCGGTTCGCTCCGCGCCTTCGTGCCGCGCGCCGGAGGAGGACGCATGAGGAAGGCGAACGTGGCGATCGCGCTCTTGCTCGCGGCCGTGGCCATCCTGGTGATCGTCGATGCGGTGCGGCTCGGGTTCCGCTGGAACGCCAACGGTCCGGAGTCCGGCTTCTTCCCGTTCTGGCTCGGGGCGATCCTGCTCGTCTGCGCGGCGGTCGAGCTGCACGGGGTCTTCTCGGAGCATCGCAGGCACGAGGCCGCGAGGCGGCTCATGCCGCCGGGCGCGTGGAAGCCCATCGCATGGGTGCTCGCGCCGGCGCTGGCGATGGTCCTCGCGACGGAGCTCGTCGGGCTGCACCTCGCGGCCGCGCTCTACCTCGCGTTCTACATGCGCGCGGTGGGGAAGATCCGCTGGTCCACCACGGTCGCCGTGGCGGTCCTCGTGCCCGCCGTCCTCTACGTCGCGTTCGACAAGCTCTTCCTCGTGCCCATGCCCCAGGGGCTCTGGGGCGCGAAGCTCCTGCCGTTCTAGCCGCGCGGCCGCGGAGGTCGTCCATGTCGGACCTGCAGAATCTCCTGATGGGTCTCGGCGTCGCGCTCGAGTCGTACAACCTGCTCGTCGCGCTGGTCGGCCTCGTGATCGGCATCGTCGTGGGAGTCCTGCCGGGCCTCGGCGGCGCGAACGGCGTGGCGATCCTCATCCCCGTCGTCGTCTCGATGCGGCCCACCACCGGGATCATCCTGCTCTCCAGCATCTACTGGGGGGCGCTCTACGGCGGCAGCATCACCTCGATCCTCTTCAACATCCCGGGGGAGCCCTGGTCCGTGGCGACGACGTTCGACGGCTATCCGATGGCGAAGGCGGGGAAGCCGGGCGAGGCGCTCGAGCTCGCGTTCCTCGCGCACGCCGCCGGCGGGCTGCTCGGCGTCGTCATGCTGACGTTCTTCGCCCCCGCCATCGCGGAGTTCGCGCTGCGCTTCGGACCGGCGGAGGTGTTCGCCGTCATGGTGCTCACCTTCAGCGCGTTCGTGGGACTCGGCGGCAAGTCGCCGGTGAAGACGATCGCCTCGATCATGCTCGGCTTCATCCTCGCGGCGGTCGGGCTCGACATCGTGAGCGGCACGCTTCGGCTGACCTACGGCTCGGTCCCGCTCATGGGCGGGTTCAGCTTCATCGTGGCGGTCATCGGGCTCTTCGGGCTCGGCGAGATCTTCCTGACCGTCGAGGAGGGGCTCAAGGTGGACGGGATCAAGGTCCACCTCAGGTTCCGGGACGTGCGGGACGGCCTGAAGGACCTCCTGCACCTCAAGAAGGCGCTCGTGCTGGGCTCCGTCATCGGGTGCTGGATGGGGCTCAAGCCCGGCGGGGCGACGCCCGCCTCGTTCATGGCCTACGGCTTCGCGAAGCAGTCGGCGTCGAACCGGGAGCAGTTCGGGCACGGCGCGCCCGCGGGGATCGTCGCGCCCGAGTCCGCGGCCCACGCCGCTGGGACGTCCGCGACGCTCCCCATGATCACGCTCGGCATCCCGGGCTCGCCCACGATGGCGGTGATCATGGGCGGCCTCATGATCTTCGGCCTCCAGCCGGGGCCGATGCTCTTCAAGGAGCACCCGGACTTCGTGTGGGGCCTCATCGCGAGCTGCTGGGTCGGGAACATCGTCGGCTTCTTCATCGTCCTCGCGGCGGCGCCGCTGTTCGCGTCGATCCTGAAGATCCGGTTCGCGATCTTCATGCCGGTCATCGTCTACGTCTGCGCGGTCGGCGCGTACGCGGTGAACAACCGGATGATCGACGTGTGGTACATGCGCGGCTTCGGGGTGCTGGGGTACCTGTTCAAGAAGCTCGACTACCCGATCGCACCGATGGTGCTGGCGCTCGTCCTCGGCGACATGGCGGAGCAGGCGATGCGCCAGGCGCTCATCATGGGCCAGGGGAGCCCGGCCGTATTCTTCCGCCCTCCCATCGCGCTGCCGATCATGGTGCTGGCCCTGGCCATCTTCTTCTGGCCGGTGATCTCGTACGTCCGGCACCACTACCACCCCGGGAGCCATCCCAAGGCGAAGGCGGCGGCGTGACGGTCGCGCCCGCGCCCGTTCCGCCGGACCCCGGCCGCGCCCGGGTCAGGCGCTGGCCGCGGGGCGCCCGAGCAAGAGCGACCCGATCTCGGCGAGGTGGCGGCGCATCGCGACCTCCGCCGCCTTCGGCGACCGGCGCTGGATCGCTCTCACGATCCGTGCGTGGCCGTCGATCGATCGCTCCAGCCTGCCGTCGATCTGGAGGGAGCGCGCCCGGCTCTCGCGCGTGAGGTCCATGAGTACGTCGACCACCCGGCTCACGGCGCCGATCCCGGACGCCATCGCCAGGAGGTAGTGGAACTCGGAGTCCTCCTCGATGGTGCTCTCGCGGCGATGGCACTTCTCCCGCTGCCGGACGAGGACGTCCTCGAGGGCGGCGATCTCCTCCGGCGTCGCGTGCACAGCGGCCCGCGCCGCGAACGCGGGCTCGATGATCTTGCGGATCTCGAGCAGCTCGCGGACGAGCCCGCGCGGGGGGAGGAGGGGCGCCGCCACCGCCGCGGCGGGGAGATCCGCGGAGAGCCCCTGAACGGTGGTCCCCTCGCCCTGGCGGGAGCGCACGAGGCCCATCGCGCCGAGGGCCTGGATCGCGTCGCGCACCGATCCGCGGCTCACCTGGAAGCGCCGCACGAGCTCGCGCTCCGGAGGCAGCCGGTCGCCCGGCTTGAACCGTCCGTCTCCGATCATCGCCTGGAGCTGCCGCGCGATCTCCTCGGAGAGCCGCGGCCGGCGGATGGCCTCGAGGCCGCGGAGGCCCGGTGGCGGCGCGTCCGCATCGCGCCGCTCGCCGCGCCCGCCGTTCCGTTGCTCCGCGCGCATCCGGGATCACCTCCGTCGCGCCTGCGCGGGCCCGGCCGGGCCCGGCGCCCGCATCGTATGGCGTGCGACCGTCCGGACATCTTGACGCGCGTCAGGTGGAGGACCCGGCCGCCCCTATCCGCGATCGTGCTTGTCCGCCCGCCGCTTGCCGAAGAGGAGGCGCCGCTCCAGCCGCGCCCGCAGCGCCGCGTAGAACGCATCGAGGAACCGCTCGTCGCCGACGGGCTCGCCCGCCCAGCGGATCTTCTCGCGCACCTTGGCGGCGACGGTGCGGATCGCCTCCTCGTGGCCCGCCTGGCCGCGGCGGCGGAGGACGTCCTCCAGCACCTGCAGCTCGTACACTCCGTACACGTCGAGCTGCTCGTCGGTGAACCCGAGCGCCTCGCGGGCGCGCGTCGCCGCGAGGTCGTCGAGGAGGACCGCGTCGGGCGTGCGCACGACCACGGTGCCGGCGACGAGGTCGCCGACACGCAGCCGGTCCTTGTTGAAGAGCGGCAGGAACCCGAACACGAGCATCCAGCCCGTGGCGGCGAGGCGCGACCACGCGGGCGCGCCGGGGAAGAGCCCCTCCGGCGCGAAGAGCGCGGCCATCGGCAGGAACAGCTCGAGCTCGCGCGTGAGGTTGCGCGCGATGATCGCCTCGGCGGTGAGCGGGCCGCCGCGCGCCTCGACCGCGCGGATGCGGAGCCGCCGCTTGCCCGGGGTCTGCCCCTGCCACGCGAGCTCGAAGAACGCGAAGTAGAACGTGCGCACGAGGAACACGGCCAGGAACGAGACGGCGAGGACGAGGTCGCCCTCGACGAGCCCGCGCATCGCGAGCAGGACGAGCGGAACCGCGATGGCGAGCACGATCAGCAGGATCGCGAGGAGGTCCAGCACGAACGCGCCCAGGCGATCGCCCGCGAGCGCGACGGCGAAGCGGACCGGAACGCCCTCCGGCGTGACCACCTCCCGCACCCGCTCGAGCGCGGAGCCGGCGGAGGCCGCCGCGGCGGCCGGCGCAGCGGACGCGGACGCGGGCGCGGCCGCGGGCCTCACGGCCTCTCCCTCCCGCTCGTCGCGAGGTACGCGAGGAGCACGCCCGCGGTCCCCGCCGCGACCGCGTAGCGGACCGGCACCGAGTGGACGAGCTGGCGGAAGATCCCCTCGATGAGCGCGGCCGCGAAGAAGAGCGCCACCGCGCCGAGCGCCACGACGCCCGCCTCGCGCCCGCGCCGCGCGAGGCCGGCGAGCCGCTCCTCGCGCCCGGGGAAGAGCAGCGCCTGCCCGAGCGCGATGCCCGCCGCCCCGCACAGGACCACGGCAGTGAGCTCGGTCACGCCGTGCGGCAGCACCCACGCGAAGAACTCCATTCCGAGACCCCGTCCCGCGTACAGCGCCGCGAACGCGCCCAGCATGAGCCCGTTCGAGAAGAGGAGCAGCGCCGCGGGGACGGCCCCGGCGAAGCCCACCGCGAAGGCCATGAGGCCGATGCGCGCGTTGTGCTGGAAGAGGAACATGGCGAACGTCTTCAGCATGTGCGCCGTTTCCTTCCCGGAGTAGAGCACCTCGCGCAGGGACGACGTGGACGACGCAGGGCCGCGCCCGCCCGCCATGGCGGGATCGACGAACGCGTAGAACCGCTCCGCGTCCCGCGCGGTGAGGGCCCAGCCCGTGGCGGTCCCGAGGAGCATGAGGCCCGCCGCGAGGGCGACCTGCCACGCGTGCGCGCGCACGGCGCGCGGGAAGCGGCGCACGAAGAAGTCGCCGAGCGCCTCGCGCAGCCGGCGCCGGGTGCCGTACACGGCGAGGTAGGCCCGGCCGGACAGGGACTCGAGGTACTCGAGGACGTTGCGGTCGAGCGAGATCGCGCGCGCGACGGAGAGGGACGACAGCGCCGCGCGGTAGAGCGCCGGCAGCCGCGCGAGCTCGAGCGGCGTGAGGGCGCGCACGCCGCCCTTCTCGAGCCGGACCACGAGCCCCTCGAGCTCCCGCCAGGACGCCTCCCGCTCCAGCCGGAACGCGGTGCTCTTCAGCCGCGCGGCGACGGCGACGGCCACCGGCGGCGGAGGCGCGAGCGCGCTCACCCGACGAGCTCCCGCCGCTTGATGTCGAGGTAGCGGTTCACGAGGCGCGAGGACACCTGCGCGGGCACCGCGTCCACGCACTGCACCCCGAACCGGCGCAGCCGCGCGATGACGCGTTCGCGCTCGCGCACGAAGTCGGACGCGACCACGGAGCGGTACACGTCGCCGAGCCGCCGCGGCCGCGCCAGCGCGGCGTCGTCGAGGGCGGGGTCGCGGAGCGCGACGAAGAGCACGAGCTGGCGGCGGGCGAGGCGGGACAGGTTCTCGACCATGAGCTCGGCCGTGACGGTGTCCACGAACTCGGTGAACACGACGACGAGCGAGCGGCGCCGCAGGCGCGCGGAGAGCTCGGTGAGCCCGAGCGTGAAGTTCGTCTCCGACGTCGAGTAGTCGAGCTGCGCCGAGAGCGCCTTCAGGCGCGGGAAGGCGCCGAGGCCTCCCTGCGGCTCCGCCCAGGCGCGGGCCGCGGCGTCGAAGCCGTACAGCCCGACCCGATCGCCGAGCCGCAGGCTCACGTACGCGAGGAGGAGCGCGGACGTGACGGCGTGGTCGAGGCGCGGGATCCCGAGGAGCGGCTCGGCCATGAGGTGGCCGGTGTCGAGCGCGAGGACCACCTGGTGGTTCCGCTCCGCCCGGAACTCCTGGCACAGGAGCTTCCGGTGCCGCGCCGACGCCTTCCAGGAGATGGCGCGGTGATCGAGCCCGGGGACGTACTCGACGAGCGCGTCGAACTCCGAGCCGTCGCCCACGAACCGCTCGACCTGCACGCCCGAGGCGAGCTCGCGAGAGCCGAAGAAGCGCAGCGCCGCGGCGCGCACCGGCCGCAGGTTCGGCACGACGGACACCGTCCGCGCGAGGAGCACCCGGCGCCGCCGCCGCGCCAGGCCGAGCGGCCCGTTCCACCGCATCCACGCCTCGTCGAGCGTGACGCGGCCGCGCCGCCGCGCGAGGAGCGTCACCTCGGCGCGCGCCTGCGCGCCCGCCTCGAGATCCACCTGCTGGATCGGCTGCGGCGCGAGGTCCGGGTGGAGGTCGACGAGCAGCTCGAGCCCGCGCACCGGGCGCGGCGCGCGCAGGGACAGCACCGCCGTGCCCGGCTCGCCCACCGCCAGGCTCTCCGGCGAGGCGACCTCGACGGCGAGCCGCCCGGGCGGGAGCGAGAGGATGGCGTCGAGCCCGAGCGCGATCGCGACGAGCGCGGCGGCGACGATCCACACGCCCACGAGGCGCGGGTGGACGAGCCCGGGCAGGAGCCCGAGCGGGAACAGCGCCGCGGCGAGCGCGATGGCGCGCGGGGTCGGCGAGATCACCGCGGCGCCTCCACCTCCTCGACGACCCGCTTCACGGCCGCCTCGGCGGTCATGCCCTCGACCTCGGCGGCCGGGGCGAGCACGACGCGGTGCCGCAGCACGGGCAGCGCGAGCGCCTTCACGTCGTCGGGGATGACGAAGCCGCGCCCCTGGATGGCGGCGTGGGCCCGCGCGGCGGTGGCGAGCATGTTCGCCGCCCGCGGCGACGCACCGGCGAGCAGCGCGGGGCGGCCGCGCGTCGCGCGCACGAGGTCCACCACGTAGTCCACGATGGGCTCCTCGAGCCGGATCTCCGCGACGGCGCGGCGCATGGCGATGACGTCGGCGACGCGGGCCACGGGCTCGATGCCGAACTCCGCGATGGGCGGCGTCGCGGTGCGGTGCCCGTGCACCCGCACCATGGTCCGCTCCTCGTCGCGCGACGGGTACGACACGTCCACCTTGAAGAGGAAGCGGTCGAGCTGGGCCTCCGGCAGCGGATAGGTGCCCTCCTGCTCGATGGGGTTCTGCGTCGCGATGACCATGAACGCCGGCGGAAGCGGGTGGGTCACGCCGTCGATGGTGACGGCGCGCTCCTGCATCGCCTGGAGCAGCGCCGCCTGCGTCTTCGGCGGCGCGCGGTTGATCTCGTCCGCCACGAGGACGTCCGCGAACAGCGGCCCCTTCGTGAGCACGAACGCGTTCGTCTGGAAGTTGAAGAGGTTCGTGCCGAGCACGTCGCCCGGCATGAGGTCGGGCGTGAACTGGATGCGCCCGAAGCCGATGCCGAGCGCGGTCGCGAAGGCGCGGGCGAGCAGCGTCTTCGCGACGCCCGGCACGCCCTCGACGAGCACGTGCCCGTCGGAAAGGAGCGCGACGAGCAGGAGGTCGAGGGGCCGGTCCTGCCCGACGACGACCTTGTGGACCTCAGCCCTGAGCCGCTCGGTCGCGGCGCGGATCGCCGTGAGCTCCATCCGTCATCTCCTCCCGGAACGCGTGGATCGCCTGCGCGGCGCGCACCGCCTCCTCCTCGCCGCCCCCCCGGCGCGCGGCGAGCCGGCGGACGCGCTCCTCGACGTCGCGGAGCGGCTCGTCCCGGCCGCGCGCCTCCGCGGCGCGCGCGAGCCAGGCGTCCGTCTCGCCCGCCTCGCCGGGCTGCCGCAGGCGGTGCACGATCTCGTCCTTCGCCGCGCGCAGGTAGGCCTGCGCGGCGTGTCCCGCGCTCCCGCCATGGCGGAGGAGGGCCGCCGTCGAGTCGACGAGGAAGAGCTTGCCGGGCGCGAGGAGCGGCGCGGGACGCCCCGGCCGCCCGAAGCGGACGAGCGCCGCCCACGCCAGGAGCGCGGCGGCGGCGAGCGCGGACGCCGTCGCGAGCACGAGCGGGAAGCGGAGCAGCTCGCGGGCGATGGACGGCTGCTCCTCGAGGCCGTGCAAGGTCTCGTCGACGATGACGGGCAGGTCGCCGCGCCCGAGCCGGTCGAGGAGCGCGACGGCGAGCGCGGCGTTGTCCCCGCGCGCGAGGCCGTGCGTGGCGATGACGTCGGGGTCGGCGAGCACGATGGTGTGGTAGCCCTTCGCGCGGATCTCGCCCACGAGGATCCCCTCGTCCGTCTCGAGGACCGGGCGCAGGTCGCTCGCGGTGAAGAGCTGCGGAGTGTCGACCGTCGGCGCGGGCAGGTCGCCGCGCCAGCCGCCGATCGACCGCTGCGGGCGGACGACCTTCGCGTTCACGCCGAGCGCGTCGAGCACGCGCTGCGGGTCCTCGGGCGGCAGGAGCCCCGCATACGCGACGAAGCGCGGCCGCGTGGGATCCGGGAAGGCGCCCCGCTTCGGCAGCACCACGAGCAGCCGCCGCGCGGCGCCGTCGATCGCCTCGAACGTGCCCGCGCGCGCCGAGTCGTCCGGCCCGACGCGCGGCTCGAGGAGGGCGACCGGGGCGTCCTCCGCCTTCTCCGCCGTGCGGTGCCGCGAGACGACCACCGTGCGCCCGAGCGCGCGGAGGAGCTCCACGAACGCGCGGTGCCCCACCGCCGAGCGGCTGAAGGAGTCCGCGCCGAAGCTCGGCGGGTCGTACAGCGCGTCGCCGAAGAGGCCGAGGAACGCGGCCGCGCCGAGGGACGCGGCGGCGATCGCGGCGAGCCACGCCGCGCCGCGCCTCCCGAACGCGCCACCCGGGCCCTCGCTCACGCCGCGCTCCGGTAGGTGTCGAGGAACGCGTGGAAGCGCGACAGGCACGCGCGGTAGTCGCCCTCGGCCGCCGGCGCCCCGCCGAACCGCGAGATCTCGACGGCGAGGACGAGGCCCTGGAGCGCGTCGCGCGCCCGCGCCGGGATGCGGACGCTCGCCACGATCTCGCGCGACGTGAGCGACGGCGCGAGGCGGGCGGCCCGCGAGAGCGCCTGGAGCGTCTCGAGCAGGAGCGCGTGGATCGCCTCGGCCCAGCGGCCCTCGCGGGCGAGCGCCTCGGCGCTCGCGATGGGGATCTCGGGCGGAGCCTCCGCGGCCGGCTCCGCCACCTCGGCGTCGCGCGCGCCACCGGCGAGCCGGCGCACGAGCCAGGACACGGCGAGCACCACGGCGACGGCGAGCGCCGTCCACAGCAGGATGCGGAGGAGCAGCGCGAGCGGCCCCAGCGGCAGGTCGAACGGCTTCGGCGGCGTCGGCTCCTTCGGCAGCGAGGCCTGGTAGTCGCCCGAGGCGAGCACGGCCTGCGCCTTGGCGCGGAGCTCGGCGGGGGCGAGGGAGGCCGCGACGAGGAGCGCGCCGAGGCCGGGGAGGTGCGCCATCGGCCGGGAGGTTAGCACGGCGGCAACTTCGCGCCGGCCGGAACGCGTCCCCGCGGTCTCGGCTCCGCGCGCCGTGCTAGCATCCGTGGAGCATGTCCTGGTGGCTCTGGGTCCTCTTCGGGATCGCGCTCCTCGTCGTGGAGATGCTGACGCCCGGCGGCCTGTTCGCGCTGTTCTTCGGCATCGGAGCGCTCGCGGTCTCGATCGTGGCGGCGCTCGAGGCGCCGGCGGTGCTCCAGTGGCTCGCGTTCCCGGCGATCTCGGTGGCGCTGCTCGTGACGCTGCGCCGCGGCCTTCGAGAGAAGCTGCGCGCGCGGCCCGGCGCCCCCGTGGACTCGATCGTCGGCGAGGAGGTGGTGCTCCTCGGCGAGATCCCCGCGGGCGGCGAGGGGCAGGCCGAGCTGCGCGGCGTTCCGTGGAGGGCGCGGGTCGCCTCCGGGATCGCGCTTCGCGCCGGCCAGCGCTGCAGGGTCGAGCGGATCGAGGGCCTCACGTTGTGGTTGCGCGCGGAGTAGGCGCCGCCGTCGTCCGTCCAGCACGGGAGGGCACATGGAGACCGTCAGCGCCGCCCTGGTGATCGCGATCGTCCTCGCGATCTTCGCGATCCTCGTCGTGGTGAAGACCGCGGTGGTCGTGCCGCAGCAGAACGCGTACGTGGTGGAGCGGCTCGGCAAGTTCCACGCGGTGCTCGACGCCGGGTTCCACGTCCTCTTCCCGTTCATCGACGTGATCCGCTACCGGCACACGCTGAAGGAGCAGGCGATCGACATCCCGGAGCAGATCTGCATCACGAAGGACAACGTGCAGGTCGCCGTCGACGGGATCCTGTACCTCAAGGTGCTCGACCCGCAGCGCGCCTCGTACGGCATCACGGACTACCACTACGCGATCTCGCAGCTCGCGCAGACGGCGCTCCGCTCCGAGATCGGCAAGATCGACCTCGACCGCACGTTCGAGGAGCGCACGCACATCAACGGGATGGTGATCACGGAGCTCGACAAGGCGACGGGGCCGTGGGGCATCAAGGTCCTGCGCTACGAGATCAAGAACATCACCCCGCCGCAGGACGTCCTCGCCGCGATGGAGAAGCAGATGCGCGCCGAGCGCGAGAAGCGCGCCGTCGTCCTCACGTCCGAGGGCGAGCGCGACGCTGCCATCAACACGGCGGAAGGGAAGAAGCAGCAGGTCATCAAGGAGTCGGAGGCGCACCGGCAGCGGCAGATCAACGAGGCGGAGGGCCAGGCGAACGCCATCCTCGCCATCGCGAACGCGACGGCGGAGGGGCTCCGCAAGGTGGGCGACGCCATCAACCAGCCCGGCGGCGCCGAGGCGGTCCAGCTCCGCGTCGCGGAGCAGTACGTGGGCGAGTTCGGCAAGCTCGCGAAGACGAACAACACCGTCATCCTGCCCGCGACGCTCTCCGACGTGGGCTCGATGGTCGCGCTCGCGACGAACGTGCTGCGCGGCGCGCAGGGCGGGGAGCCGATCCGGAACACGGTGGCCGCGCCACCGCGGCCCCCGCAGCCCGGCGGCCCTGCGCCGGCGCCGACCGCACCGCGGCCGCCGAGCCGGCCGGTGCCGGGGACCTGACGCGGCGGACCGGCGTCAGGACGAGAGGCGCCGGTACTCCGCCAGGTGCCGCAGCGCCTCCGTCCTGCGGCCGAGCCGCTCGAGCAGGCGCGACGCGTTGAAGTGCGCGTCCGCGAGCGAGCGGTCCGCCTCGATGGCGCGCGCGTAGGCGAGGAGCGCCTCGTCCGCGAGGTCCTGATCCTCCAGCGCGACGCCGAGGTTGAACGCGGCCAGGGCGCGGTGCTCGGGCGAGTCGAGCGCGCGGCGGTAGTGGTACTCCGCCGCGCTCGGCGCCCCCGCCTCGTGCAGGAGGCGCCCGAGGTTGAGATGCGCGCCGGCGTGGTCGGGATCGTGCGCGAGCGCGCGGCGGTACGCGTCCTTCGCCTGGTCCGGCGCGGCGTCCTCGAGATCGGTGCCCCACCGGTACCACGCCTCCGCGTCCCCCGGCGCGGACGCGCGGGCCCTCGCCGCCTCGACGAGCGGGGCGACCTTGCGCGCCAGCTCCTCGACGCCGAACTCGAGCAGCACCTGCCCGGTCTCCGGCCGCCAGCGCGCGCCGCCGTCCTGCACGACGACCCGGTCGCCGTCGGCGGCGACGCGGACGCCGGTGAGCGGCCGGCCCTCGGGGAGCTGCGCGCGGAGCTGCCGGAGCGCGCGCCGGACGCGCGACGGCGGAACGCGCGCGTGCACGAGCCCGGCCGCCGCCCGCAGGAGCACGAGGTCCTGGAACGAGAAGCGCAGCTCGTTGCGGCGACCGCGCATGGGGGAGACGAAGCCGGCGCGGGCGAGGCGGCGGACCGCGGCGGTCGAGAGGCCGAGCATCCGGGCGACGTCGGTCGAGCGGTAGCCCCACACGGCGGGCGAATGTAGCAGAGGGGACGGACAGTCCGAGCGGCCGGGTCGCCCCCGACCTCGACCGCGACGTCGCCCCCGACCTCGACCCCGAGCCCGACCGCGACCTCCGCGCGGCGACTACTTCCTCGACCCCGCCTTCGCCGCCCTCTCCTCCCTCGGCCTCGCGCTCTTCGCCGGCTTCCGAGCCGCGCCGTTCGCCGGCGCGCCCTCCTGCGAAGAGGGGGACGCGTGGGCGGGAGCAGGAGCCGGCGCCGCCTTCGCCTCCGCGGCAGGGGCGCCCCCCGCCGCCGCGAGGCTCGCCTTGAGCGCCTCCATGAGATCGATGACCTGCGCCTGCGGCTCCGCGGGCGCGGACACCTGGATCTCCTGGCCCTGCACCTTCCGCTCGATCGCCTCGAGGACGCGCTTCTTCACGGCGTCCTCGTAGCGCTCGGGGTGGAAGCCCTCGGACGACGTCTGCTCGACGAGGCGCAGCGCGAGCTGGACCTCCGCGTCCTTCACGTCCGCGTCCTCCACGGGCACCTCGTCGACGGCGCGGACCTCGTCCGCGTAGTAGAGCTGCTGCATGACGAGCCGCCCCGAGCGCGGGCGGATGAGGACGAGGTACTGCTTTCCGCGCGCCGCGTAGCGGGCGAGCGCGGCCTTGCCCGCCCGCTCGAGCGCCACCGCGAGGAGCTTGTACGCCTTCGCGCCGCCCTTCCCCGGGCCGAGGTGGTACGCGCGGTCGTAGTAGACGGGATCGACGTCCTTCTCCGGCACGAACTCCGCGATGTCGATGGTCTGCGACGCGATCTCGTCGAGCGCCTTGAGCTCCTCGCCGGTGAACGTGACGTAGCGGTCCTTCGCGAACTCGTAGCCCTTCACCATGTCGTCGCGCTCGACCTTCTCCCCGTCCTTCGCGCACACGTACTGCTGCTTGAGGCGCGAGCCGTCCTTCGCGTGGAGGAGGTTGAACGAGATCGACGCCGACGCCTGCGTCGCCGGGAAGAGGTTCACCGGGATCGACACGAGCCCGAA
>DASSQM010000476.1:0-2363 GCA_035702465.1 Anaeromyxobacter sp.
GAGCATCCGGCGCGCCTCCTGCGACAGCCAGGCGAGGTCGCCCGAGTCGAGGCGGATCCCGGCGAGCTCCCTCCCCTGCGAGCGCAGCCAGCGGCCGACCTCGATCGCGTGCTGCACGCCGCCCCGCGTCCCGTAGGTGTCCACGAGGAACACGGCGGCGCCGGGGAGCGCGCGGGCGTAGGCCATGAACGCCTCGAGCTCGGACTCGTGGAGCATCACCCACGAGTGCGCGAGCGTGCCGCGGGCCGGGATGCCCCAGAGCTTCGCCGCGAGCGCGTTCGACGTCCCGTGGCAGCCGCCCACGTACGCGGCGCGCGTCGCGGAGAGCCCACCGTCGATGCCCTGGGCGCGGCGGAGGCCGAACTCGATCACCGGCTCGCCGCGCGCGGCGAGGCACACGCGCGCCGCCTTCGTCGCGATGAGGGTCTGGAAGTTCACCACCGTGAGGACGGCGGTCTCGAGGAGCATGCACGGGAGGATGGGCCCCGTGATCCGGACGAGCGGCTCGTGCGGGAACACCACGGTCCCCTCGGGCGCGGCGTCGACGTCGACGGCCACCTCGAGGCGGCGGAGCTCGTCCAGAAAGCCGCGCTCGAAGAGGGGATCGCCGGCGGGGTCGCGCTGCTCGGCGAGGAACGCGAGGTCGTCCTCCGCGAAGCGCCAGTGCTCGACGAGGTCCATCGCCGACGCGAGGCCCGCCGCGACCGTGAACCCGCCCTGGAACGGATTCTTCCGGAAGGAGAGCACGAAGGACGCCTCGCGGCCGACGATGCCCTCCCGCCAGGCCGCGTACGCCATCGTGAGCTCGTAGAAGTCGGTCAGGAGCGCGAGCGAGGGGCGGTAGAGCTGCGAGGGGACGGGCATGCGGTCTCCGTTTGCCGTCCTGATCATGGCGCCGCACCCGTCTCGTCGCTTGCCGCCTCGGGAAGCGCCGCTAAGTACCTTGCGAACCGGGAGGTTGCCTCCGATGGCGGATGCGCTGGGTGCGAAGAGGCCGTTCCAGATCTCGCCCGGGAAGGCGGGCACGCTCGTCTCGTTGCCGGCGCTGGAGGAGCGCGGCTTCGGCCCGATCTCGCGCCTGCCGGTCTCGCTCCGCATCGTGCTCGAGTCGCTCGCCCGGAACGTCGACGGGCACCGCGTGACGGAGGAGGACGTCCGCGCCCTGGCGCGGTGGGAGCCGCGCGGCGAGCGCCGGCGCGAGATCCCGTTCATGGTCGCCCGCGTCCTCCTGCAGGACTTCACGGGGGTGCCGCTCCTCGTCGACCTCGCCGCGATGCGCTCCGCGGTGGCGCGGCTCCGGAAGGACCCGCTCATCGTCGAGCCGCTCGTGCCGGTGGATCTCGTCGTCGACCACTCGGTCCAGGTGGACGCCTTCGCGACGCCCGACGCGCTGCGCGCGAACATGGACCTCGAGTTCGACCGGAACCTCGCGCGCTACGAGTTCCTGAAGTGGGGGACGCAGGCGTTCGACAACCTGCGCATCGTCCCGCCGGGGATGGGCATCTGCCACCAGGTGAACCTCGAGTTCCTCTCCCGCGGCGTGCTCGAGAAGGACGGCGTCAGCTACCCCGACACGCTGGTCGGCACGGACTCGCATACGCCGATGGTGAACGGGCTCGGCCTCGTCGCGTGGGGCGTGGGCGGGATCGAGGCCGAGGCCGCGATGCTCGGGCAGCCCATGTACTTCCTCACGCCCGACGTGGTCGGCGTCCACCTCGCCGGCGCGCTGCGCGAGGGCGTCACCGCGACCGACCTCGTGCTGCGCGTCACGGAGCTCCTCCGCAAGCAGAAGGTGGTCGGGAAGTTCGTCGAGTTCTTCGGCGAGGGCGCGGCCACCCTGCCCGTTCCCGAGCGCGCGACCCTGTCGAACATGGCGCCCGAGTACGGCGCCACGGTCGGCTTCTTCCCGCCGGACGAGCAGTCCGCCCGCTACCTCGAGGCGACCGGCCGGCCGCGCGAGCTCGTCGAGACGTTCCGCGCCTACTGGCGCGCGCAGGGGCTGTTCCGCATGCCGCGCAGGGGCGAGGTCGAGTACAGCGACGTGGTCGAGCTCGACCTCGGCGACGTCCGCCCCTCGGTCGCCGGCCCGAAGCGCCCGCAGGACCGCATCGATCTCGGCGCGCTCGGCGGCGCGTTCCGCGAGCTGCTCGCGCGAACGGACGGGACGGGCTACGGCAAGCCGGCCGCGGAGCTCGGGAGGAGGTTCCGCTTCTCGGCGCCGGACGCCGGCAAGCTCAGGCCGGGCGGCGGGCTCCAGGAGGTGGAGGCGGCGCCCGACGGAGAGCGCAAGAACACGAGCACGCTCACCGAGTACGAGATGGTGAACAACCGGCCCACGCCGAACGGGATCCGGGAGGCGCCCC
>DASSQM010000477.1:0-2985 GCA_035702465.1 Anaeromyxobacter sp.
CGTCGGGCGGCGTCGGGCCCACGCACGACGACATCACCGTGGCCGCGGTGGCCCGGGCGCTCGGCCGGCCCATCCGCCGGAGCGCGCCGCTCGTCGAGTGCATCCGCGCCATCCACCGACGCCACAACGCCGGCGCCGAGCCGCCCGAGGCGGCGTTGCGCATGGCCGACGTGCCGGAGGGGACGCGGCTCCTCGGGCATGCCTCGTTCCCGACGCTCGCCGTCGAGAACGTGGTCATGCTGCCGGGCCCGCCCCAGTTCTTCCGTTTCCAGTTCGACGAGATCGCGCCGCTGCTCTCGGCGCCGCCGTTCCGGCTCGCTTGCGTTTACCTCGGCGTGGGCGAGGCGGGCGTCGCGCCGATCCTGGACCGCGTCGCGCGCGAGCATCCCGGGGTGGACATCGGGAGCTACCCGAGGTTCGACGACGCGGACCACAGGGTGAAGGTCACCATCGAGTCGAAGGACGACGCGAGCGTGGCGGCCGCGCTCGAGGCGCTCCTCGCGGCGCTCCCGGCTGGCTCGGTCGTCCGCACCGAGCGGTCGTAGCGGGCCGCCCCGCGTTCAGGCGATCGCCACCCGCAGCTTCTGGCGCAGCACGAAGTGCGCCTCCGAAGCCGCGAACGCGAGCAGCGCGAGCACGTCCGGCCGCGTGGACGCGCGGACCACCGCCGCGGGGCCCTCCGGCGCGCGGCTCCCCCCGTCGCGCAGCAGCATCCCGAGCGCGGCGGGCGCCTCGCCGCAGAGGACGAGCCCGGCGCGATCCGCGGTCGCCGCCGCCGCGGCGTGCCACGCGGCGACGTCGGGCGGGGAGGGCGCCGCCGCGAGCGCGCGGGCCGCCTCCTCGAGCGGCTTGCGCGCACGCCGCCCGATGCCCTTCGCGATCCGGCGCACCATCTCCTCGTCGACGGGCTCGTCGGCCCGGTAGTCCGGGACGACGGACCGGATTGCGGCGGCGAGCCAGCCGGCGATGGCCGCGGGCGGGAGGAGCTCGGCGAGGCAGCTCCGCGTGCGCAGGCGGACGGCGGCGCGTCCCACGAGGAACCGCTGTTCGCGCGCGGTCGTGCGCCGGGCCACGTCGGGGCCGATGAACACGGCGTACGGCACCGCGGGCTCGACGTCGATGCGTCCCACCGTACCCGCGTACAGCTCCCACGCCGGCGCGCCGAACGTCTTCGCCGCGTCCGACAGGGCGCGGCGGAGCGGGTGCTCGCGGAGCCGCTCGCCGTGACGCTCGGCGGGCTCGCCGACCGCGGCCGCGATGGCGTCGCCGGCGGCCTCGATGACCGCGGCGAGCGGCCACGCGTCGCCGGGCGCGCGCAGGAGCGCGAGGTCCTCGTCGACGAGCGGCGGCGCCGGCGGCAGCGCGTGGCGGGCGCCCTCGAGGAGGAGCCGCTCCGCCGCCGAGCCCGGCACGGGCGCGCCGAGCCAGGCGAGCACGCTCGCCGCGACGTAGGCGCGGTCGTGCGCCCGCGACCGCTCGAAGTGGTGGTAGAGCGCGGTCCAGCTCGCGACGCGCAGCGGCTCCCGCGCGATGAGCCGCCGGTGCTCCGCCACGCCGTCCGCCGGCGAGAGGTCCTCGAGGAGGCGCGCGAGCGCGGCGCGAGGCTCGACGCGCTCGGGCTCGACGTCGAGGGCCGCGCGGAGGTGGACCGCGGCGCGCTCGCGGTCGCGCAGCTCGTCCGAGAGGATCCGCGCCGCCGCCACGTGGCAGTCCGCGCGCAGCGCCGCGTCGCGGGCCGCCGCGGCGGCACCCTCCAGCGCGGCGAGGCGCTGCCCCACGTCGCCGTTCCGCTCCTCGAACGCGATGACGCGCCGGTGCGCATCGGCGCTGCCGCGGTCCGTCTCGAGCGCGCGCCGCAGCGCCTCGGCCGCGGCGACCGCATCGCCGCGGCGCTCCTCGATCGCGGCGAGCGAGAGGAGGTGCTCGACGACCGCGGCGCGCGGCAGGCCGGGGACGTCCGCGAGGCGGCGGAGCGCGGCTGCGGCCTGCGTCGCGCGGCCGGTGCGATCGAGCACGCGCGCGAGGCGGGCGAGCGCCTCGTGGCTCTCCGGCGCGATGGCGAGCGCGGCCTCGAGGTGCTGCTCGGCGCGCGCGTCGTCCCGGAGCGCGTCGTCGCACAGCGCGGCGGCGGAGAGGTGCAGGATGAGGCGCGCGCCGGGCTCGCCGCCGAGCGCGAGGCAGGCCTCGACGTCTGCGAGCGCGTCGGCCGGGCGCCCCTCGGACGCGTGCACGCGCGCGCGCAGCTCCAGCGCACCGCCGAGGTCGGGGCGTGTCGCGATGGCGCGGTCGAGCGCGGCGCGCGCGGACGGCGCGCCGCCGGGACCCTCGAGCGCCGCGCGGGCGGCCGCGAGCCAGCTCTCCGCGGCGCGGCGGGCGTCGGGCTCCGCGAGCGCCCGGGCCTCGTGCACGGCCGCGACGTCCCGCGCGCCCCCCGAGCCGGAGAGCGCCTCGAGGCGGCGCAGCGGCTCCGGGTCGAGCGGATCGCGGGCGGCCGCCATGCGGTAGTCCGCGACGGCGGCATCCGGATCGCCGAACCGCTGCGCGGCGATCGCGCCTGCCTCGAGGAACGCAGTGGCGGCGCCGTGCGGGTCGCGCAGCGCCGCGCCCTCCGCCTGCAGCGTCCCCCGCACGGCGGCCCAGTCGCCGCGGCGCGCGAAGAGCTCCCGCGCGCCGCGCAGCGCCGGGAGGCAGGCCGGCGCGGCCTCGAGCGCGGCCTGGAAGCACGCGAGGGCGCGGTCGGCGTCGCCGGCGCGCTCCCACGCCTCGCCGGCGCGCACCGACCAGGACGCGCGGGAGGGGAGGTCGTCGGCGGCAACGCGGCGCTCCTCGCAGAAGCGCGCCAGGCGCGCGGGGTCGCCCTGCCGGCGCAGCCGTCGCTCCTCCTCCGGCGCGAGCGCGGCGCTGCCGGGGGCGAGCGCCGCGGCGCGCGCGAGCGTGTCGCTGCGCCGCGATCTCGCCCGCGTCGAGGAACGCCCGCGCCGCGCC
>DASSQM010000478.1:0-5081 GCA_035702465.1 Anaeromyxobacter sp.
GGAGCGCGCGCGCTCCGGAGGAAGGAGGTCAGCCGATGTGGGGGGTCAGCGGAGGAGCTTCCGCGTGCGGCGGCCGGGGTCGACCGTCACGACGGTCTCGGCGCCGCGCTGGTTCTTGCGGTCCACGCGAACGTGATGACGCCCCGCGCGGACGCGGCACTCCATCGGACTCTCGCCGAGGACGTGGCCGTCCACGACGATGGTCCCCCACGGCGTCGCGTCGAGGGAGAGGATCCCCTCCCCCGTGTCCGCCCGCGGGACCTGCAGCCTGCCGATCTGATGTGCCGTCTCGACGGGACGCGCGGCTGCGGGACGGCCCACCGGTGCCCCCTCCTCGACGGCGGCGAGCTGCGAGGGAGGAGCGTTCGAGCTCGCCGTCTCGGTCGAGGTCGACGTCGGGGTCGCGGTCCCGGTCGAGGTCGAGGTCGAGGCCGGGGTCGAGGTCGAGGTCGACGCCGGGGGCGAGGTCCCGGTCGCGGTCGAGGTCGGGCTCGGGGCCGCGGTCGGAGTCGAGGTCGGGCTCGAGGTCGAGGTCGAGGTCGCCCCCGCGCTCATCGTCACCCCCGCGCCCCCCTTCGCCCGCGTCCCCCTCGCGCTCCACGCGACCCCGCCGCCCGCGGCGATCGCCGCGACGGCAGCGGCTGCCGCCCACCTCCACCTCCACCTGCTCGCCCCCGCCCTCCCCTCCGCCGCCGCGGCGGTCCGCGTCGCGCTCTCCTCCCCGCTCGCCGCCGCAGCCTCCCCCGCCGGCCCCGGCTGCGCCGCGGCCGGAGCGGGCCTCACCTTCGTCGCCTCCTGCGCCGTCGCGCCCGACGACGCGCGCGCCGCCTCGTCGGGGAAGAGCCGCTGCATGAACGCGCGCAGATCCACGTCGTCCGGCGTCCGCGCCACGCGCAGGAGCACGGCCGAGAGCGCCGTCGCGACGTCCTGCGCCGAGCGCGTCCTCCGCTCCGGATCGCGCTCGAGCGCGCCGAGGACGGCGCGATCGAGCTCCTCCGGGACCTCCTCGTTCCACGCCGACGGCGGCGAGAGCGGCTCGTCGCCGAGCACCGCGGCGAGCGTCGCGGCGTCCGAGTCCCTCGCGAGGAGCCTCCGCCCGGTGCACAGCTCCCACAGCACCACGCCGAGCGCGAAGACGTCGGCGCGCGCGTCCACGGCGCCACCACCCCGCGCCTGCTCCGGCGACATGTACGCGAGCTTCCCCTTCACCGTGCCGGGATCGGTCGCCTCGGAGAGGTTCATCGCCCGCGCGATGCCGAAGTCGGCGAGCTTCACCTCGCCCTCGAACGAGACGAGCACGTTGTGCGGGGAGACGTCGCGGTGGACGAGGCCGAGCGGCCGACCGCCGTCGGCGGCGCGGTGCGCGTACGCGAGCGCCTTCGCCACCTCCGCGCCCACGTGCACGGCGCGCGCGACGCCGAGGCGCACGCCGCGCTCTCGCGCGCGCTCCTGCACCTGGCCGAGGTGACGGCCGCGCACGAGCTCCATCGAGATGTAGTAGCGCCCCTCGACCTCGCCGAACTCGAACATCTGGACCACGTTCGCGTGCGAGAGCCTGGCCGCGAGCCGCGCCTCCTGCACGAACATCTTCACGAACGCGCTCTTCTCGGCGTGCTCGCCGCGGACGAGCTTGAGGGCGACCTCCTTCACCACGCCCTCGGCGCCGCTCACCTCGGCGCGCCAGAGGTCGGCCATGCCACCCGAGGCGAGCGGCTCCACGAGCCGGTACTTGCCGAGGGTTCGCACCGGGGGTGGATTGTAGCCCAAACGTGCCCATGCCCCCGCCCGTACCCGTCACCCGCCCGCAAACCCCGAGACCGGGCACGGGCCCGCACACCGGCACGGGCACGAAGAGGGAAGCTCCCTCCCCCCGACGCCGGAGAGAGGGAGCCCCGTGACTCGCGACGGTGATCGCTTACTGCGCCCGCCGGCGCCGGAAGAGCGCCATTCCGAGCACCGCCGGCAGCGCGAGGAGCGCGCCGCCGCCGAGGCCGCCGGCCGAGCCGCAGCCCCCGGCCATCACGCCGCCGACGCCCGAGCTCTGGCCGCCGCGCAGCTCCACGATGCGCGCCGCGATCGCCCCGCGCGCCTGCATGAGCGCCCCGGCGTCGACGTCGTCCGTCGAGTACGCGTTCGGGAAGAGCTTGCGCGCGATGTCGTGCGCGAGCTGCGGGTCGCCTGCGTCCGCGAGCGCCTTCAGATATTCGAAGTCCTCCATGCCCTCGCGGATCATCTTGAGCCGGATCGACGCCACCGGGATGTCGGTCTGCCCGCCGATGCGCGACGTCGTGCCCGGGTAGAACAGGGTGCCGTCGCCGTTGCCGGAGAAGTCCCACTGGTTCGACCACGCGTCGTGCGTGTAGGCGAACGTCGTCTCCCAGTAGAGCTCGCCCGTGGCGCGCTCGGCGAACGAGATCCACTCCATCGCGCGGTTCCGCACCGCCGGGGCGTCGATCATGTAGGTCGGCCAGCCCGTGTAGTACCGGTCGTCGTCCGACGGCGAGCCGATGTCGACCGTGCCGCCGCAGCCGTGGCTCATGCAGCTCTGGTACAGCCACAGCTCCCTCGTCTTCCCCGAGGCGAGGAAGCCGTCGTACCTGCCGCGCTGATCGCCCGCGTCGGACTTGCCGGGCTTGTCGTCCGTCCAGTTCACCACCGGCACGAGGATGTCGATGCCGTTCGTCACGCCGTTCGCGCCGGCGTCCCAGATCGTGGTGGTGACGAGCGTGCGCAGGTCGGCGTCGGCGTCGTGCGCCGCCTTGGTGCGGCCGTTGATGTCGCTCCAGGAGCAGGTGAGGGGCGGCTCGTCGCACGTGTACTGGAAGAGCCGGTCGAGCCAGCCCTGCGAGCGCGCGTGCTGCGTCCAGCGGCGCTGATCGTCCGCCGAGGACATGTTCGCGATGAGCTTCACGGACGTGAGCTTCGCGCCGGGCAGGCGCGTCGGCGCCGTGCCCTGGACGAGCGGCGAGTAGAACCGGTCGAAGTGGTCGATGTCACCGTCGTTGCCGTCGTCACCCACGGTGATCGAGATGCGGTGGTCGAGCGCGAACGACGCGTACCGCGCACGGAGCTGGGCGTCCGCGTCGCCCG
The DNA here is from genome assembly GCA_035702465.1 of Anaeromyxobacter sp. Lineage (GTDB taxonomy): Bacteria > Myxococcota > Myxococcia > Myxococcales > Anaeromyxobacteraceae > Anaeromyxobacter. The sequence goes on from DASSQM010000478.1 coordinate 3,091, forward strand.
AGAGGTGGTGGGCGGCGGGGATCGTGCCGTACGCCATGTTGAAGTACGAGCGCAGCGACGACGTCGAGGGAAGCTCGAAGTCCCACACCGTGAACGTCACGGGGACGACCGCCTCGCCCTCGCTCGAGGTGACCTTCACGCCGCCGCGGTACGTGCCGGGCTTCGTGCCCTGCGGGACGTAGTACTCGACCCACACGGCGCGGCTCTCGCCGTCCCCGACGTCGAACGGGAACGCGTTCCGCTGCTCGCCGACGACGTCGTCGACGGCCGGGACGAGCGCGTCCGGCCAGCGGCCGGTCGCGCCGTCGAGGGCGGACGGCTGGCGAACGTCGATGAGGTCCTCCCGGTACAGCTTCGGATCCGCGATCTGGCCGTCGCCGGAGCCGAGCGGCGTGGCCTCCACCTTCACGCCGGTGGCGCGGCCGCTGACGACGACCTGAAACGACTCGAACTCGTTGCGGGCGGCCGCGAGGGTCGCCTCCGTGGTGGCCCGCGGCTGCGCGTCGGGCCTGATCGTCGCCGTCGCCACGGCCGTCCACACGCTCGCCGCCGCGGCGGCGAGGGGCGAGGCGGCAAGGGCGGCGAGAAGCAGGGCTCGGCGAGTCTTCACTGGGTCGGCTCCTTCCGTCGGGGGGGTTGCGCCCACTGAACGGAAGGCCTACCGACCGCATTTCCTACGAGGGCCCTGGGAAGGGGATGAGGAGGGTCCACTTTCGCGAGCAGGCACCCGCCCGGCCCATGAGAGAGCGCGTGCCGTCGATGGGCCTGCCCGCTCGCTTGTTTTTCAGGCCCGTGGGGGTTTCAGGCGCGCCGCCGCCGGCTGGGGGGCCCGGCGGGCGCGGGGCAGGTCGGGGCGCCGAGCCCCGGCGCCCCGCCCGCCCGTGTCGAATTTGGGTCCGGCGCTTGGCAGGCGCTCGCTTCGCAGGCCGCGGAAACGGCGCAAATGCGCGGCGGATCCGCGCGATCGCGGACGCGCGCTACTCGACGCCGAGCGGCGCCGACGGGTGCGCGGGGAGCGACGGCGGGCGCGCGGCGCCCGTCCGGAAGCGCGGCAAGGGCGGAGGTCGCGCCGGGAACGGGCCCCGGTCGGCCGCGTCGGGGCGGGCATGGGCCGGGTGATCGGCAGGGCGATCGAGCAGGTCCGTCCGCGTCCGGACGCGATCGATCCGGTCGAGGGTCGCCGCGAGCGCGTCGTCGAGCCACTCGTCGGCCGCCCGCCGCTCGTCCGCGCCGACCACGCGGCCCGCCGCGCGGAGCGTCTCCCAGACCGCCCGGTGGAGGAGCTTGAACTCCCTCGCCACCCGTGCGGGCGCGGCGCCGGACCGGACGAGGACCGCCGACCGGAGCGCCGGCGGCTCGCCGCCCTCGCCCTTCACCGAGCTCGTGGCGCCCTTCGCGCTCACGCTCCCCGCCCCGTTCGGCGCCTTCGCGCCGTCGGGGAACCTGGCGCGCGGGAGCAGGTCCTCGCCGCGCAGCGCGAGCGCCATCTCGCGCAAGAGCGGGCCCACCGCGAACGCGAGCGCCGGCTCGCCTCCGAGCTCCGCCTCGGCCGCGCGCTTCCACGCCGCCGCGATCTCGCTCCGCTGCTCCTCCACGAGAAGCCCCACCGACAGTGCGCGCACTCCCGCCTCCCCCGCGTTGACCTCGGGGCCCGGAGCCGGCCGGACCCGCCGTGGATGGCCGTAGCAAGGCGCCTGCCACCGCGGCTCACGCGCTCGAGGCGCGGGGGCCGCGCGCGGAGTGGGCAACGGCTTTCCCATCCGGCGAAAGGGCGGTGCCTGCGCGGCGCTCCGGCATCGTCCCCCGCCCGACCGAGCGGGCCCCCGCGACCGCGGGAACTCCGCGCGACCCGCGGGCCCCGCGAAGCGTGCTGCGCGACCGCGCGCGTGGCCGGTTGTTTGCTATCGCGGGACCGGCGGGCCGGGTCCCGCGGAGCACGCCTCGGACGTGAGCACCATCGGCTACTACGGGTTCCTCGCGACGCGCGTCGC
>DASSQM010000479.1:0-6831 GCA_035702465.1 Anaeromyxobacter sp.
CGTCTCGATCTCGCGCTCGTCGCGGACCTCGACGAGCGCGGAGAGGCCGAGCGTCCGCGCCGCGCCGAGGAGCCGCGTGAGCATGCGCCCTTCGAGGAGCCGCACGATGAGGAGCGCCGCGTCGGCGCCGTGGGCGCGCGCCTCGAGGAGCTGGTAGGCGTCGACGACGAAGTCCTTGCGGAGGAGCGGGACGTCGACCGCCTCGCGCACGGCGGCGAGATCGGCGAGCGAGCCGCCGAACCCCGGGCCGTCGGTGAGCACCGAGATCGCGGCGGCGCCGGCGGCCGCGTACGCGCGCGCCTGCGCGGGCGCGTCGAGCCCCGCCCGGATCGCGCCCGCCGACGGGCTCGCCCGCTTCACCTCCGCCACGACCCGCACCGGGCCGCCGCGGAGCGAGAGCGCCGCCTCGAAGCCGCCCGGCGCGGCCCGGTCGCGGGCCCGCGCGGCGAGCTCGCGCTCGGGCAGGGCCGCCCGCGCCGCCTCCACCTCGGCGCGCTTGCGCGCGAGGATCTCCGCGAGGAAGCTCATGCGTGCGCGTTCGTGACGCCGACGAGCCGGGTCACCTTCTCGGCGGCCGCGCCGCGGTCGATGGACTCGGCCGCGAGCCGGACGCCCTCCGTCAGGTCCCTCGCCACTCCCACGCAGACGAGCGCCGCCGAGGCGTTCGCGAGCACGGCGTCCCGCGGCCCTCCCTTCTGCCCGGAGAGGACGTCGCGGAGGATCTGCGCGTTGCGCTCGGCGTCCCCGCCCACGATCTCCTTCTCCGCGTGCCGGGGGAGCCCGATGTCCTCGGGGAGCATCGCGAAGCGCTCCACCTCGCCCTCCTTCACCTCGCACACGTGGGTCATCCCGGTGACGGCGATCTCGTCGAGCCCCTCGCCGTGGACCACGAAGGCGTGGGCCGCGCCGAGCGCCGCGAGCACGCCGCCGATGACCGGCACCCAGCGCGGCTCGTAGACGCCCATGACCTGGTGCCGCGCGCCCGCCGGGTTCGCCAGCGGCCCGAGCAGGTTGAAGATGGTGCGGATGCCGAGCTCGCGGCGGATGGGTGCGACCGCCTTGAACGCGGGGTGGAGCCGCGGCGCGAACAGGAACCCGATGCCGACCTCTGCGATCGAGCGCTCCACCACGTCCTTCGGGGCGTCCACGTTCACGCCGAGGGCGTGGAGCACGTCTGCGGAGCCGGCGCGCGACGAGACGGCCCGGTTGCCGTGCTTCGCGACGGTGACGCCGGCGCCCGCCACCACGAACGCCGCGGCGGTCGAGATGTTGAAGGTGTGCCGGCCGTCGCCGCCCGTTCCGCAGGTGTCGACGAAGATCTCCTTCTGCACGTGGACCCGGTCGACCCGGGCGCGCATGACCTCGGCGGCGCCCGTGATCTCGTCCACCGTCTCGCCCTTGAGGCGCAGCGCGGCGAGGAACGCGCCCACCTGCGCCGCGGTGGCGGTGCCGTCGGCGATCTCGCTCATCACCTCGACCATCTCGGCCCGCGAGAGGTCCTTCTGGTCGACGACCTTCGCCACCGCCTGCTGGATCATGACGGCCTCCCGCGGGCGATGCGCCCGAGCCAGTTCCCGAGCAGCTTCTTCCCCTCCGACGTCAGGATCGACTCGGGGTGGAACTGGACGCCCTCCACGTCCAGCGCGCGGTGGCGCAGCCCCATGATCTCGCCCTCGTCGGTCCAGCTCGTCACCTCGAGATCGGCGGGGAGCGTCTCGCGCTCGACCACGAGCGAGTGGTAGCGGCCCGCCTCGAACGGCGACGGCACCCCCTCGTAGAGGCCCCGGCCGCCGTGCAGGACCGGGCTCGACTTCCCGTGGATGATGCGGAAGTTCCGGATCACCTTCCCGCCGAAGGCCTGGCCGATGGCCTGGTGGCCGAGGCACACGCCCAGGATCGGCAGCGCCCCCGCGAGCTCGCGCACCGCCCGGAGCGTCACGCCCGCCTCGTCCGGCGTGCACGGCCCCGGGGAGAGCACGAGGCCGTCCGGCCTCCGCGCGCGGATGCCGGCGACGTCGATGGCGTCGTTCCGGAACACGTCCACGCGCGCGCCGAGTTCGCCGAGGTACTGCACGAGGTTGAACGTGAAGCTGTCGTAGTTGTCGACGAGCAGGAGGCGGGCGGTCATCGGCGCACCCTCCGCCTCGGCGACGGCGTTCGGCGCGCCAGGGCTCCCGCTCGCCCCGAGCGTAGCCGGGGCGGAGCCCCGGCGGAGTCGAAGGGCGCGCCCGATGGCATCGGCCGCTTCGCGATCGGCTTCGCGACGGCGTCGAGCGCGCGGCCCTCGGCCTGCGCCACGGCGGTGAACACCGCGCGCGCCTTGTTGAGCGTCTCCTGGTACTCCGCCTCGGGCACGGAGTCGTAGACGAGCCCGCCGCCCGCCTGCACCGAAACGCGCCGGCCGTTCGCCATGAGCGTGCGGATGGCGATGCACATCTCCATGTCGCCCCCACGGTCGAAGTAGCCGATGGCGCCGGCGTACGGGCCGCGGCGCGCGGGCTCCAGCTCGTCGGTGATCTCCATGGCTCGCACCTTGGGCGAGCCCGAGACGGTCCCCGCCGGGAAGCCCGCCCGCAGCACGTCGACCGCGGAGAGCCCGTCCGCGAGCCGGCCCTTCACCTCGGAGACGAGGTGCATGACGTGCGAGTAGCGCTCGACGGTCTTGAGCGCGGTGAGCCGCACGGAGCCGATGGCGGAGACGCGCCCCACGTCGTTCCGCCCGAGGTCGACGAGCATGACGTGCTCGGCGTTCTCCTTCGGGTCGGCGCGGAGCTCGGCCTCGAGGCGCTGGTCCTCGTCGGCGTCCCTTCCGCGCTTGCGCGTGCCGGCGATCGGCCGGAGCGTCACCTCGCCGCCCTCGAGCTTCACGAGCGTCTCCGGCGAGGAGCCCACGAGGGCGCGCTCGCCGTCGGCGAGGAAGAAGAGGTAGGGCGACGGGTTCACGCGGCGCAGCGCCCGGTAGATCTCGAACGGCGGCACCGAGACCGTCGCGTCGAAGCGCTGCGAGAGGACGATCTGCTGGCAGTCGCCGGCGCGCACGTACTCCTTCGCGCGCTCGACGGCGGCGAGGTAGTCCCTCTTCGCCACGCGCGGGGCGAGCTCCGCCGGGCGCATGGCGCGCCGCGCGCGCCGGTCGCGCAGCGGGCGCGCCAGCGTGCGGAGCCGCGCCTTGATGCGCGACACCGCTCTCGCGTAGAGGGCGCGCGGGTCGTCCCCCTTCGCGCAGCGCACCTCGCAGATGACGTGGAGCGAGTGGCGCCGGTTGTCGAAGGCCACCACCTCGTCGAAGTCCATGAGGAGGACGTCGGGGAACCCGAGCTCGTCCGGGTTTGCGATCGGCACGCGGGGTTCGAACAGCCGCACCGCGTCGTACGAGACGTGGCCCACGAGCCCGCCGGAGAAGCGCGGGATGCCCTCGACGCGCACGGCGCGGTGCGTGGAGAGCGCCGACCGCACCGCGTCGAACGGGTCGCCCGCGTCGCCGAGCTTCCAGCGGATGACCTTGCGGGGGCCCGCGCCGAGGAAAGAGAACCGCGCGCTGCGCTCTCCGCCCTCGACCGACTCGAGCAGGAACGCCTGCTCCTCGCCCTGCGACAGCTTGAGGAACGCGGAGACCGGCGTCTCCGTGTCCGCGTCGACCTCGACGCGCACGGGGACCGCGCGGCCCGGCTTGCACAGCGTGAGGAACGTCTCGAGGTCGGGGAGCGGCCTCACATCAGAGGCGCCAAAGAAACACCGTCATGCCGTCACCCGGCGCGCGGGGCCCGCCACCTCGACGGCGTCCTTCGCGACGATCCTGTTCGCGCGGTCGACGAGCACCACGTTGGGCTGGTGCGCGCGCGCCTCGGACTCCTCGAGCTCGGCGAACGTGGCGAGGATGACGAGGTCGCCCGGCTTGTTGAGGTGCGCCGCCGCGCCGTTGATGCAGATGACGCCGGAGCCGCGCTCGCCCTTGATGGCGTACGTCTGGATGCGCGTACCGCGGGTGATGTTCCAGATGTGGACCGCCTCGAACTCCCAGATCCCGGCGGCGTCGAGGAGGTCCTCGTCGATGGAGACGGAGCCCTCGTAGTCGAGGTCCGCGTGCGTCACCGTCGCCCTGTGGATCTTCGACTTGAAGAAGGTCCGGCGCATGGGAAGCGATTTACTTACATGGTCGGCCGCCGCGGCGCAAGGGTGCGCGGTTCCCGCGGCTTCCCTGCGATCGGAGCGCGCATGCGCTATCCACCGCCGATGCGCCTCGCCCGCTCGGCCGCCCTCGTCGCGCTCCTGTCCGCGTGCTCGGGGGCGCGCCTCGGCGGACCCGCGGCGGTCGACCCGCGAATCGATCCGGAGCGCGCCCGCGCCGAGGTGGCATGGCTCGCGGATCCGGCGCGCGAGGGCCGCGGCATCGGCACCGCGGGGTCGGCGGAGGCGGCGCGCTTCATCGCGGATCGCTTCCGTGAGGCGGGGCTCGAGCCGGCGTTCGACGACGGGTGGCTGCAGCGCTTCGACGCGCCCTTTCGCGCCACGCTGAAGGAGGGAAACGCGCTCGCCGTCGGCGGGGCCGCCCTGGCGCTCGGGACGGACTTCGTCCCGCTCGGCTTCAGCGACGACGGGAAGGTCGAGGGCGAGCTCGTGTTCGCCGGCTACGGCATCACCGCACCGGATCTCTCCTACGACGACTTCGCCGGCCTCGACGTGAAGGGGAAGATCGTGCTCGTCGCGCAGGACTTCCCGCGGGAGCGCGACGCCGCCTCGCCGTTCCGCGACCCGAGGAACTACCGGTACGCGGAGTGGCGCTACAAGGCGACGAACGCGCGGGAGCACGGCGCGGTCGCCGTGATCGGCGTGCGCGACGCGTGGGCGCACGAGGCGCCGGACGCGGTCCCGCCCTGGCGCGGCCAGGTCTCCTCGCGCGCGGGGATCCTCGCCGTCCAGGTCACGTCGGCGGCGCTCTCGCGCGCCGGCATCGACGCGCGCGGCCTCGCCGCGCCGGGCGAGGAGGACGGGAAGCCGCACTCGCGCGCGCTCGCCGTGAACGGGCGCGTGGCCGTCGCGGTGGAGCACGAGCGGGCGGAGACGGCGAACGTGGCGGCGATCCTGCCGGGGCGCGATCTCGCGCTCGCCGGGGAGTGCGTGGTGGTCGGCGCCCACTACGACCACCTCGGGCTCGGCGGCGACGCGTCGCTCGCGCCCGAGCAGCTCGGCACCGTGCACCCGGGCGCGGACGACAACGCGAGCGGGGTCGCGGCGATGCTCGAGATCGCGCGCGCGTTCGCCGCGGAGGGGCCGGCGCGCCGCACCGTCCTCTTCGCCGCGTTCGGCGGCGAGGAGCTCGGCCTCCTCGGCTCGGCCGAGCTCGTGAAGCACTCCCCGGCGCGCTGCCCGGTCGAGAAGATGCAGCTCATGGTGAACCTCGACATGGTGGGCCGCGCGCGGGACGGGAAGGTGTACGTGGACGGCGCGGACACGGCGAAGGCGCTGCGCGCGGAGGTCGACGAGGCCGCCTCGCGCCGGCCGCGCCTCCCGCTCCACGTCGCGTTCGGCGGCGGCGGCTACGGGCCCTCGGATCACACGAGCTTCTACGCGAAGGGCGTCCCGGTGCTCTTCCTCTTCACCGGCGCGCACGCGGACTACCACCGCCCCTCGGACACCGCGGAGAAGATCGACGCCGGCGGCCTCGCCGCCATCGCCACGCTCGCGACCCGCCTCGCGCGGGACGCTGCGGACCGGGGCGAGCGCCTCGAGGTGGTCCGCGCGCCGATGCCGCCGCCGCCGGAGCGCCGCGGCGAGCGCGGCTACGGCACCTACCTCGGCGCCATCCCCGACTTCGCCGAGCGGAAGGAGCCCGGCGTCGCCCTCACCGGCGTGCGGCCGGGCAGCCCCGCCGAGCGCGCGGGGCTCGCGGCGGGGGACGTGCTCGTGCGGCTGGGGGGGACGAAGCTGCTCAGCTTGCAGGATCTCGCGTTCGCGCTCCGATCGCATCGGCCAGGGGACGAGGTCGAGGTGGAGTGGCAGCACGGGGGGGAGCGGAAGGTTGCGACGGTGAAGCTCGAGGAGCGCAAGTAGCGCTGGGATTGCACGCCGCGCGCCGTCGCTTCGCGCCGTCGCGGTCCGCGCAACCCCAGGCGAACCGCGCAGGCGCCATGCTACCGTGACCCCTCGGTGCCTTCCCCCTTCGCCCTGCGCCGCCTCGAGCTGTTCTCCTCCGCCCGCCAGGATCCGACCGCCTTCCTCCGCTTCGATCGCGAGCGCCTCCGCTTCTCCCTCGGCACCTCGCTCGCCGACCTCGCCATCCCCGTCGAGCTCAAGGACGACGCGCGCTCGATCGTGCGCGCCGCGCTCGCGGAGGTCGCGCTCCTCCTGTCGACGCACCACCGCTCGTTCGTGCCGGCGGACGACGTGGACCAGCTCATCCTGCGCGAGGAGTACGGCGCGCTGCCCCAGGTCGCGCCGCAGCTCGGACCCGCGGGCGGAGGGCCGGATCTGCGCGCGGCGGCCCAGCTCGCGCCGGCGATCCACCCGGCGCTCACGGGCGGCATCGTCGGCGCGTGGATGGGGAAGGGCGGCAAGGGCCGCTCGCTCGTGGCGCTCTGGATCGAGCTGCTCCGGCGCGGCTTCGAGGAGATGGCGTCGACGCGCGATCGCGAGGAGACGCCGCTCGTCGTGGCGCTCGCGCTCACGAGCGAGGCGGCGGCCGCGGAGCGGAGCCTCCGGCCCTGGCTCCCGGCGCCGCCCATCGATCGGTACCTCCGGACGGCCGCGCTCGCGGCGGGCTGGCTCGCGGCCCGCACCGGGCTCGCGCGCGCATGGCGCGACTCCGGGCGGCGCGTGGGGGATCCGCTCCTC
>DASSQM010000480.1:0-4805 GCA_035702465.1 Anaeromyxobacter sp.
CCGCGTGAGGCCGTCCATCGCGCCGGAGGCGCGGAGCATCCCGAGCGCGACGAGGATCGCGACGAGGGGCGGGATCACGCGGACGGCCGTCTCGAACCCCTGCTTCGCGCCCTCGACGAACGCCGGGTACACCTTCACGCGCCGCGCGATCGCGAAGAGCGGGATGCCGGCGAGGAGGACGGGGATCGCCCAGGTCGAGACGGCGTCGAGGACGGCGCGGAGCATTCAGGACTTCGTCCCCTCTCCCCCCGCACCGCGGGCGGAGGGCGAGGGGGCCGAGGGGGGTGGGAAGAAGGCCCGGAGCGCCTTCGCCGCGACCACCGCGGCGACCGCGCTGCACAGCGAGGCGAGGAGCGTCGCGCCGATGATCTCGCCCGGCGCCCGCGACCCCGCCGACGCCCGCAGCGCGATGACCGACGCGGGAATGAGCTGCACCGAGGCCGTGTTCAGCGCGCAGAAGAGCGCCTGCGCGTCGGTCGCCGCGCCCGGGTGAGGGTTCAGGGTCTCGAGCTCCTGCATCGCCCGGATGCCGAACGGCGTCGCCGCGTTGCCGAGGCCGAGCACGTTCGCGGACACGTTCATGATCATGGCGCCCATGGCCGGGTGGTCGGGGGGCACGTCCGGGAAGAGCCGGGTCATGAGCGGCCGGGCGGCGCGGGCGAGCGCCCGGACGAGCCCCGCCTCCTCCGCTACCTTCATGAGGCCGAGCCAGAGCGCCATCACGCCCGTGAGCCCGAGCGCGAGCGTCACCGCCCCGCCCGCCGCGTCCGCGGCGGCGCGGGTGAGCTCCGCCATGCGGCCGTTCACGGCGGCCGCGAGGACGGCGCAGAGGACGAGCAGGGTCCAGAGGGCGCCCACGGCGCGATTGTTCGCCCGGCCCAACGCGAAGGCGAGTTTTTGGTAAGAAGAGCGATCGTCGATGACGCGCACGACCCCAAGACGCCTCGCCTCGCTCCTCCCCGTGGCCCTCCTCCTGGCCGCGGGTCCGCTCGCGGCGTGCCCCGAGCAGAAGCCGCCGCCGCAGGGGCGCCGCGTCCCGCAGGCCGCCCTCTCCTCCGGCCCCGGGATCGTCGACGTCATGACCGTGGAGCGCCCGGACGCCCCCGAGTGGTTCGGCCTCTACCTCATGGGGAAGAAGGCGGGCTGGTCGCGCTCGCAGATCTCGCGCGAGGTCAAGGACGGCAGGGACGTCCTCGTGGCGCGGAGCTCCACACTCATCCGCGCGACGGTCGGCGGGAAGGAGGTCGAGCGGCGCCAGGAGGAGGAGCGCGTGTACGAGCCGCGCGCCGGCGGCAGGCTCCTCTCGTTCCGGTCGTCGTGGGGCGGCGACGGCGGCGACCGCACGGTCAGCGGCACGTGCGACCGCACCACCTGCAAGGCGACCCTCGAGGCCGCCGGCTCGAGGGAGGAGCGCAGCATCGACGGCGTGCGCGACACCGCCGACCTCGCCGACGGCGTCCGGCTCGCCGCCGCCCGGCGCACCACCGTGAGCGGGGGGCAGCTCGACCTCGAGAAGCTCCGCGTGCGCGAGGTGAAGGACGCGTACCTGCGCCGCGAACGGGTGGCGGGCGCCGGCGTGCAGGAGGAGGTCTCGGTCGTCGCGGAGTCGGAGCTCGGCGACCGGATGGCGGCGGAGTACAAGGTCGCCGACGACGGCCGCATCGTGGAGATCCGCCTCGGCGAGGCGATCGTGGCCCGCCCAGAGACGGAGGACACGGCGAAGCGCCTCGACCAGGTCGACCTGTTCGCGCTCGCGCGCGTGCCGCTCCCAGGGCCGCTCCCGCGCGAGGTGCCGAAGACCATCGTCTACAGGCTCCAGGGCCTGCCTGGCGCCTTCCAGAAGAACGACGCGCGGCAGCGCTTCGACCGCGGCCCCGGTGGCACGACGCTCCTCACCATCGCCGCGCGCCGGCCCACCGCAGCCGACCCCGCGAAGGACACACCTCTCGCGCGGGCGGCGCAGGGCGCGTCGCCCGACGACATCGCGTCGACGCCGCAGGCGAACTCCGACGCCCCCGAGATCCAGAAGCTCGCCCGCGACGTCGCCGGCGGGACGAAGGGGACGTACGAGGCGGCGCGGAAGCTCTCCGACTACGTCTACAAGTCCCTCGAGAAGGCGTACGGCGCGAGCCACGATCGCGCGAGCGAGGTCCTCCAGGCCGGCAAGGGCGACTGCACCGAGCACGCCGTGCTCCTCGTCGCGCTCGCGCGCGCCCTCGGCATCCCGGCGCGCGGGGTGCACGGGCTCGTCTACGCCCGCTACGACGACGGCCAGGACGCGCTCTACTGGCACGCCTGGGCGGAGGTGCGCAGCGGCGGCGAGTGGATCGCGATGGACCCCACGTTCGGCCAGCCGGTCGCGGACGCCACGCACCTCGCGCTCGGCACCACCTACGGCGTGCGTTCGGGGACCGAGCAGGTGGACACGGTCGGCCTCCTCGGCGCGCTCAAGGTCGTGGGGGTGGAGGCGAAAGGCGCGAGGTGAGTAGAATCGCGGCCCCTCGCAGCCCACGGGAGCCCGCATGAACGGCCTCGACCACGTCGCCATCCTCGTCCAGGACCTCGACGCGGCGGTGAAGCTCTACCGCGACGTGTACGGCCTCGAGCTCGCGGAGATCGAGGAGGTGCCCTCGGAGAAGGTGCGCGTCGCCATCTTCGGGCACGGGCGCGGCCGCATCGAGCTCGTGTCGCCGTCGAGCCCCGACAGCCCCATGCAGAAGGCCCTCGAGAAGCGCGGCGAGGGGCTGCACCACGTCTGCCTCGAGGTGCCCGACGTCGAGAAGGCGATGGCCGCGCTGAAGGCGCGCGGCGCGCCGCTCCTCGACGAGAAGCCCCGGCCCGGCGCCGGGGGCTCGAAGGTGGCGTTCGTGCATCCGAAGGGGAGCCGCGGCGTGCTGGTCGAGCTGAAGGGGAAGTAGCGCCCTCGCGGGCGTGCGGGCGGGCGCTTCCGCCCTTGACCCCCCGGCGCTCCTGTTGTCGTATCTGCCCCCGTTCCTTCCTCCTCGAAGGGGTCACGCATGTCCCGCCTCCTCGCCGCCCTCGCGGCGCTCCTCCTCGTCGCGTCCCCCGCCGCCGCGCAGGAGGAAAAGAAGACCGACTCGGACAAGAAGGCCGACTCGGACGTGGACGCGAAGACGAAGGCCGCGATCCAGAAGGAGGTCGAGAAGGCGAAGGAGGACATCCGCAACGAGGTGCGCGCCGAGATCCAGGGCGCGCAGTCGGCGGCCGAGTTCCTCGGCGCCGTGGCCGAGGGGCCCAAGCTCGAGTTCCTCCAGCTCGACGGCTACATGCGCGTCCGCGGGCAGCTCCTCGTGAACATGTCGCTCACCGGGAAGAGGGACGTGTCCGGCAACTACCTCTTCCCGGTCCCGCTCCAGGACCCGGCGAGCCGCGAGACGCTCAACACCGCGAACATGCGGTTCCGGCTCGAGCCGACGCTGAACGTGTCCGAGCACGTCCGCGTGAAGTCGCAGCTCGACATCCTCGACAACTACGTGCTCGGCTCGTCGACGTCGGCGCTGTACGACGACCCGGGGAGCCCGTACCCGGTGCCGTTCTACGGCTCGTCGCGCGTCCTCTCGACGAACGACCCGCGCGTCGACCGGCCGGCGATCTCGCCGAAGCGCGCCTGGGCGGAGATCCAGACCCCGCTCGGCCTGCTCGGCTTCGGCCGCATGCCGTCGGAGTGGGGCATGGGCATCCTCGCGAACGCGGGCGGCGGGATCGACGACGACTTCGGCGACTCGGTGGACCGCATCCAGTTCGCGCTCCCGGCGGTCTCGACGCCGCTCGGCCGCCTCACGTTCGTGCCGATCCTCGACTTCGACAACGAGGGCGTGCTGTACCGCGACCCGCACGCCGGCAACGCGGGCGTGGGGCAGCCGTTCGACGCCGAGTCGGGCGACGACGGCCGCACCTACGGGATCAAGATCGCGAAGCTCGACACCGAGGACGAGATCCGGCGCAAGCTCGAGCGGAACCAATCGTCGGTGAACTTCGGCATCTACTACAACTACCGCACGCAGCGCTGGTTCTACCCGCAGTTCAACCAGACGGGGCTCGACTGCACGACGCCGGATCCCAACACCGGCCAGGCCCCGTGCGGCGAGGCCAACACCGCGGTTCACAGGTCCGCGTACGCGCACATCGCCGACTTCTGGTTCCGCTGGCTCCGCCCGCGCTTCAAGCTCGAGGCGGAGGTCGCGGGCGTCTACGGCCAGATCGGCAACATCCAGACCGATCCCAACGCGGTGGCGGAGCGCATCCTGCTGCGGCAGTGGGGCGGCACGGTCAACACGGAGTGGCAGGTGTCGCCGAACAAGGTGATGCTCGGCTGGGAGCTCGGCGCGGCGAGCGGCGACGACGCGCCGGGGTTCGGCAACATCCCGTCGCGCGGGGCGCAGCCGTACGGCTCGTTCGAGGGCCAGCAGTGGGTCCCCGGCAGGGATCGCAGCATCCGGAACTTCCGCTTCAACCCCGCGTACCGCGTCGACCTCGTCCTCTTCCGCCACCTCCTCGGCCAGGTGACGGACGCCTGGTACCTGAAGCCGAAGCTCCGCTGGGACATCCTGCCGGGCCTGCGCTTCGACGCGGCGGTGATCTACTCGCAGGCGATGTACGGCCAGTCGACGCCGAGCGCCGCCGGCGACGGCAGCGCCGCCGACAACCTCGTGAACAAAGGCCACGCCCCGCTCGGCCTGGAGGCGGACACGCAGCTCACGTACACCTCGGGTGACGGGTTCCAGGCCTGGCTGCAGTGGGGCGTCCTCCAGCCGCTGAGCGGGTTCAAGGGCACCGCGCAGGAC
>DASSQM010000481.1:0-2777 GCA_035702465.1 Anaeromyxobacter sp.
ACCGCCGCGCCGGGCGCGCGCGCGTCCACCTCGGCCCGACCGCGCTGTAACGTCCGGGCGCCCTGTCGAGACGGGAGATGCGGAGGTCGTTCGATGTGGCGCGCAGCTCGTCGCGAGGACACCGAGGAGATCCGGCGAGGGGCTCGGCACGGCGTCGTCCCGGCCATCCGGAATCCCAACCGCTCGTAGAGGCGTCGCGCGCGGGAATTCCCGGGCGACACACCCAGGGCCGTCGCTGCGAACGCGCCGAGGCGCCTGGCGTCGATGGTCCGTCGGCGGGGAGGCCCGGAGCAGCCCCGGTGAGAACCGCAGGCTATGACTTCTCCGCGGAGCGTGGTGGCGGCTGCAGGGACGGGAGGCGAGACATGGGCGACGTGGTCTACGAGTCCAGAGCGACGATCGAAAGGGTGAAGGGGCCGCTGCGGCGCGCGGCCATTCCGGGCGAGGCGGAGCCGGTGACGTTCGGCGTGCACGGCGCCATCGCCGAGCATTACGGCCGTGCGCCCGGGACGTACGACGCGCACGCGACGACGATCGATTACGTCGTCGCTGCGACCGCGGGCTGACTCGTCGGAACCTTCGGAGGCGCGCTGGAGGCGCGCCAGATCCCGGCAGGCGACGGGAAGCTGATCGGCAGGGCGACGGGGGAGGTCGAGCTCGAGGGAAAGGTGCTCGTGCTGAGGCGCATCCACGTGAAGCTGGAGCTGCGCTCCACCGCGGAGCACCGCGAGACGGCCGAGAGGGTCCACGGCTTCTATGCGGACTCATGCCCGCTCTACCGCAGCCTGAAGGCTGCCCTCGTCATCACGAGCGAGCTCGTGCTGGTGGACTGAGCCGCGTCGGTCGCGGGCGCCAAGCGCCTCGACAGGGGCGTCTGCCGAGGCAATTCCCCCGCCTCCGTGGCACGTGCCGTAACCCTCTCGCCCGGACCGGCGTAAGGAGACGGAGGTGGACGAGGAGGCCCTGATGAAGGCCTACGCCGCGGGGGATACGGGCGCGTTCGATCGCCTGTTCCGCTCGCTCGCGCCGTCGGTCCACGGCTTCTTCGTGCGCTCCGTGGGCCGGGGCGCCGTCGCGGAGGATCTGTTGCAGACGACGTTCCTCAGGATCCACGCCGCGCGCGCGACCTGGCGGGGAGGCGAGCGCCTTCGTCCGTGGATCTTCACCATCGCGGCGCGGGTCCGCCTCGACTGGCTGCGGAAGCGCGGGCGCACGGAACGGGAGATCGACGGGGACGACGTCCCGGAGCCCGCGTCCAGCGACGATCCCGGCGAGGCCGCGCTCGAGGAGGAGCGGGCGGAACGCGTGCGCGCGGCGCTCGACCGCCTCTCGGAGCCGCAGCGCGTCGTCGTCCACCTGCACCGGTTCGAGGGCATGAGCTTCGGCGAGATCGGGAAGGTGCTCGGGATCTCGGAGGGCGCGGCCAAGCTGCGCGCCTTCCGGGCGTACGGCCAGCTCAGGGCGCTCCTCGCGGATCTGGTCGCGGAGGAGCCGAGATGACCCCGTGCGATCGCATCCGCGCCGATGCCCCGGGGCTCGTGTCCCTCGGGGCGGACGACCCGGAGCGCGTCGCCGCCGTCTCGCACGCGAGCGGCTGCGCCGCGTGCGCGCGGGCGCTGCGCGAGGCGGAGCGCCTGCAGTCGCTCCTCGCCGCCGTGGAGCCCGAGCCCCTTCCCGCGGGCGCGTTCGAGCGGGCGTCCGCGGAGATCCGGGCGCAGCTCCGGCGCGAGGCGCGCCGCCGCCTCGCCGGAGCGTTTGCGGGCGTCTGCGCGGCGGTCGCGGTGTTCGTCGGGCTCGCGCGGGCCCGGTCGCCGGCGCCGGCCGACTGGGCGCTCGCGGCGGTCCTCGCGGCGCTCGCCGTCGTCCTCGCGGCCGCGGCGGGCAGGAGGCCGCCGGTGGTCCTGGCGCTCTCGGCGGCCGCGGCGCTCGCCGCCGTCGCGATCTCCGGAGCGGGCGGCCCGCTCGCTCCATCGATCGGGGCGGAGTGCCTCGCGACGGAGCTCGCTTCGGCCGGGATCGTCGTCGGAGCCGTGTGGGTCGCGCTCCGCAGCGGCTCGGCCGCTCGCCTCGCGCTCGCGGGCGCGGCGGCCGCGGGCGCCCTCGCGGGGGACGCCGCGCTGCAGCTGACGTGCGCCGCGCACACCGCCGTTCCGCACCTCCTCGCATTCCACGTCGGCGGCGTCGTCCTCGCCGCGGCCATCGCGTCCCTCCTCTGGCGTCCGCCCCGGCCGGTCGCCGCCCGACCCCTCGCGCCATGACCGCTCGAACGTCGCTCGCGCTGATCCTCCTCGCGGTCGCCGCTCCGGCGCGCGGCGACGGCGCGGTCCTCGTCGAGCTCTTCACGTCCGAGGGCTGCTCGTCGTGCCCGCCGGCGGATGCGCTGCTCTCGCGGATCGCCCACGATGGAGCCGGAGGAGCGCAGGTGGTCACGCTCTCCGAGCACGTCGACTACTGGGACGAGCTCGGGTGGCGCGACCGGTTCTCGTCGCGGGCGCTCACGCGCAGGCAGGAGGCGTACGTGCGCCGGCTGCGGCTGACGGGGCCGTACACTCCCCAGCTCGTCGTCGGAGGGCGGACGGACGTGCTCGGCAGCGACGCGGTCGCCGCCCGGAGGGCCATCGCCGCCGCCGCGCGCGAGGCGACCGGCCGGATCGACGCGCGGCTCGTCCCGGGCGGCCGCGGGGACGTCGCGGTGGTCGTCGCGGCGTCGTGGCGTCCGGGGATCGAGGCGGACGTGCTCGTCGCGCTCGTCCAGGATCGGGCGACGACGCGCGTCG
>DASSQM010000482.1:0-17988 GCA_035702465.1 Anaeromyxobacter sp.
TGCGGCCCGCGTCCGTGGAGGCGCGGCTCCTCGCCGCGCGGCTCGAGGACGCCCACGCGCGCCGCCGGCTCCACGTCGAGGCGGCGCTCGCGGCGGACCCGGACGACCCGCGCGCCCTCCTCGCGCTCGCCGAGGACGAGCTGGACCGCGCGCGCCCGCACGCGGCCGTGCGGCTCCTCGACCGCGCCATCGCGGCGGCGCCGTCCTGGGCCGCGCCCCGGATCCTGCGCGTCGACGCGCTCGGGCGAGCCGGGCTCGAGGCGCGGTCCGCCCTCGAGGCCGCGGAGGTGGCGCGCGCCTTCCCGTCGGTCCCCGGCGCGGTCCGCGCGGCGGCGCGGGCGGCGCGGCGCCTCGGGCGCGATCGCGAGGCGGCGGCGCGGCTCCGCACGCTCCTCGCGCTCCGCTTCGACGACGGCGAGGCCCGCAGCATGCTCTCGCAGATCCTGGCCGAGTCCGGCGACGTGGACGGCGCGGCGGCGCTCTCCGCGGAGGGCCTCCGGCTCGACCCGTCCGACGTGCAGGAGCGCCTCGCGCTGGGATCGCTCCTCGCCGCGAACGGGAGGAGCGAGGCCGCGGAGGCGGCGTTCGCCGCCGCGCTGCGCATCGCGCCCGAGGACGCGGACGCCCTCGAGCGGCGGGGCCGGGCCCGGCTCCTCGCGGGCCTCGCGCGCGAGGGGCGCGCCGACCTCGAGCGCGCCCTCGAGCTCAGGCCCCAGAGCCCCGAGCTGAAGGAGGTGGTGCGCAGCCTCGAGCCAGCGCGCGAGCCGTTCGAGCGGCCGTACCTCCTCGACGCCCGCGCCCTCGCGAGCGCCGCGGCCGCGCCGCTCGCGGACGAGGACGCGCTCGTGCTCGGCGAGCTGAAGGTGACGCGCGTGCTCCCGTCGGGCCAGTCGGCCACCTTCAACCAGCAGGTGGTGAAGGTGCTCACCGCGCGCGGCGCCGACGCGTTCCGCCGCCAGGGCATCTCCTGGACGCCCGAGCGGCAGGAGGTGAAGGTCGAGCGCGCGCGCGTGTGGAAGCCCGACGGCTCCGCCGTGGACACGCACGACGAGTACGACCGCAGCGCGAGCGAGCCGTGGTACCGCCTCTACTACGACACGCGGGCCAAGACGCTCTCGTTCCCGTCGCTCGCGCCCGGGGACGTCCTCGAGGTGGCGTGGCGCATCGAGGACGTGGCGCGCGAGAACCTGCTCTCCGACTACTTCGGCGACGTCACGTTCCTCGACGAGCAGACGCGCAAGCTCCGGTCGGACTGGGTCGTGCTCGCGCCGGAGGCCCGCAAGCTCCACGCGAGCGTGCCCGCCGGCGTGGAGCGCGCGGACCGGAAGCTCCCGGGCGGGATCGTGGAGCACCGCTTCACCGCGCGCGACGTCCCGCGCATCGTGCCCGAGCCCGGGATGCCCGGCTGGAGCGAGGTCGCGCGCTACGTGCACGTCTCGACGTACGCGAGCTGGGACGACCTCGCGCGCTTCTACTGGGGACTCGTGAAGGACCAGCTCCGCCCCACGGACGACGTGCGCCGGACGGCCGAGGCGATCGCGCGCGACGCCCTCGGGCCGAGGCCGAAGCCCGTGCCGATGCCCCCCCGGAACGGCGGGCCGCCGCCGGCGCCCGTCCCCGGCGCGGCGCCGGCGAGCTTCACCGTGCCCGCCGGCGGCTGGGACGGGGAGGCGAAGCGCGCCATCGTCCGCGCCCTGTACGGCTTCGTCGTCACGCAGACGCGCTACGTGGGCCTCGAGTTCGGCATCCACGGCTTCAAGCCGTACCGCGTCGACGACGTGCTCCGCAGGCGGTTCGGCGACTGCAAGGACAAGGCGAGCCTGCTGCACGCGCTCCTCGAGTCGGTGGGCATCGACTCGCGGCTCGTGCTCCTCCGCATGAAGCGGCTCGGGCGGATCCCCGAGTCGCCCGCCTCGCTCGCGGTGTTCAACCACGCCATCCTGTACGTCCCCGACCTCGACCTGTGGCTCGACGGCACGGCGTCGCACTCGGGCTCGCGCGACCTGCCGGGCGAGGACCGCGGCGCGAGCGTGCTCGTCCTCGACGGCGGCGGGCCCCCGCGGTTCGGCACCATCCCGGACGCGCGCCCCGACGACAACGTGGTCGACACGCAGTTCGAGGTGGCGATCGGGGAGAACGGCGCGGCCGCGGTGACCGGGCGCTCGCGCATCACCGGCGCGCAGGCGCCCCAGTACCGGCGCGCGTACCTCTCGGAGCACGAGCGGCGCGCCCAGCTCGAGAAGGCGTTCAACCGGACGTTCCCGGGGCTGCGCGTGCGCGAGGTGAAGGTCTCGGACCTCACGCGGCTCGAGGACGACGTCTCCATGACCTTCTCGCTCGAGGCGCCCCGGTACGCGCAGCCGGACGGCCCCGGGCTCCGGTTCGGGCCGTTCGGGTCGGCGGGCGGCTACGTCGAGGCGTACGCGTCGCTCGCCACCCGCCGCTTCGACCTCGTCCTCGGCGACCCCATGAGGAACCGCTTCTCCTACGCGTTCGTCCTGCCCCCGGGCTGGAAGGCGGTCGAGGTCCCCGAGGACGCCGCGGCGGACGGCCCCGACGCCTCGTTCGAGGTGCGCAACCGCGTCGAGGGCCGCACCGTGCGCGTGGAGGGCCACGTGACCTTCAAGACCGGGCGCGTCCCCGCGGACCGCTACCCGGCGTTCCGCGAGCTCGCCGCCGCGCTCGACCGCGCGTTCGCACGCCGGATCCGGATCGCGCCCGCGACGGCGTCGCGCGCCGAGGGGACGAGGCCCTGATGCGGCGCGCCCTCCCCGCCGCAGCTCTCCTCGCCCTCGCCGCGTGCGCCGGCGCCCGCGTCGGCGGCGCGTCGCGCGAGCCGGTCGAGCTCCTCGTCGCGCGAGGCGACGCGGACGCGGCGAAGGCGCGGGCGGACCGCGCGCTCGCGCGATCGCCGCGCGACCCGGGCGCGCTCCTCGCCGCGGCGCTCCTCGCGCGGCGCGGCCTCGATCCGGCGGGCGAGGCCCGCCACCTCGCGGCGCTCGCCGGCGCCGCGCCGGACGGGCCGCTCGCCCTCGTCGCGCTGCGGCGCCTCGCGGACCTCGCCGACGAGTCGCCCGCGCTCGCGCGCCAGGTGGACGAGGCCGTGGGCGCGCTGCAGGCGACGGGCCGGCTCGCGGGGCTCGCCGCCTACCGCGCCCGCGTGGCGCGCGTCGCTTCGGCCGAGGTGCTCGGCGATCACGCGCGCGCCGGCGCGTTCCGGCGGGAGAACGGCGCGGTCTCCGCCTGGACCATCGCCGGCCCGTTCGGCGTGCGGCGGCACGTGGACCTGGAGCGGCAGTTCCCGCCGGACGAGGGCGTCCTCCCCGCCTCGGTCCCGGGGCCGCTCGGGCTCCCGCCGCGGATCACGCGCACGCTCCCGGCGCCGGACGGCTCGGCCACGCTCGAGGGCGAGCCCCGCGACGGCGACGTCTTCTTCCTCGCCGCCGACGTCGTGCTCGAGCGCGGCGGTGGCTACCTCGTCACGCTCGGCACCCAGCTCTCCGCCCTCCTGCGCGTCGACGGCGCGGAGGTGCACGCGCGCCGCGCCTGGACCGGGCACCTCCCGACCGTCGTCCACCTCCCGCTCGAGCTCGCGCCGGGGCGCCACCGCGTCGTCGTGAAGGTCTCGCGGCCGACCGCCGCGGCGTCGCTCCACGTGGCGTTCTCGCGCGTGGACGGGACGCCGTCGGACGCGGCGTTCATCCCTACCCCGCCCGGACCGATCGAGCCGCGCAGGGTCGCGGCCGTGGCCCCCGTCCTCGGCGCCCGCGCCCTCGCGCGCGCGCTCGAGCCGGAGCTCGGGGTCGGCCTCGCGGCCTTCCTCGCGGGGCGCGACGCCGCGCAGATCGAGCGCGAGGAGGCGAAGGCGCTCCTCGCCGAGGCCGCGCGGGACCTCCCCGGGTCGGCGGTGGTCCGCGCAGCGCGCGCGGAGGTGCTGTCGCTCGACGGCACGCTCGATCCCCAGGTCGCGCGCGGACGCGTCGAGGCCGAGCTGCGCGAGGCGCTCGCGAAGGACCCCGGCCACGCCGAGGCCCGCCTCGCGCTCGCCGGGCTCCTCCTCGAGGCGCAGCGGCTCGACGACGCGGACGAGGTGCTCGCGGGGCTCGGCGCGTCGAAGGACCGGCCCGCCGCGCTGGCCCTGCGCGCACGCGCCGCGGACCTGCGCGGCCTGGCGGAGAAGGCGGAGGCGCTCGTCGACGAGGCGCTGCGGGCCGGCGCGGGGTGCCGCGCGCTCGATCACGCGCGGGAGCTCGCCGCCCGGC
Source organism: Anaeromyxobacter sp. (assembly GCA_035702465.1). Classification (GTDB taxonomy): domain Bacteria; phylum Myxococcota; class Myxococcia; order Myxococcales; family Anaeromyxobacteraceae; genus Anaeromyxobacter. The sequence continues at coordinate 4,263 of DASSQM010000482.1, forward strand.
GGCGGGCGGTGTCGCTCGAGGCGGCGCGCACGCGCGCGTTCGCCGAGTGCCGGGACGGCCGCGAGCGGCTCGCGGACACGCTGCGGCGCCGGGGCGATCCCGCCCGCGCGGCCGAGGCGCTCGCGCCCGTGGTGGCGGCGCGCCCGTGGGCCATCGAGCCGTCGCTCGCCCTCGCCGCCGCCCACATGGGCGCGGAGGCGCCCGCGAAGGCCGCCGCCGTGCTCGAGGCGCTCCGCGCGATCTGGCCGCGGAACGCGCGGATCGCGAAGGAGCTCGCCGACGCGAAGGAGCTCGCGGGCGATCCCGCGGGCGCGCGCGCCGCCCGCGAGCGCGCGCTCCTCCTCGACGGCTCGGACCTGCCGCTGCGGCGGGCGCTGGCGCTCGTGGACGGGACCGAGGTCCTCGCGCCGGACGCCGAGGATGCCCGCGCCGCCATCCGTGCCTACGAGGCGGCGCGCCGCACCGACGACACCTCGTCGGCGATGGTGCTCGACGCCGCCGCCGTCGAGATCTACCCCGGCGGCGCTGCGACGGACCGCACGCACCAGGTCATCCACGTGCTCGATCAGCACGGCGTGGAGCAGTTCGGCGAGATGCAGCTCCCGCCCGGCGCCGAGGTGCTGGCGCTCCGGACGCACAAGCGCGACGGCCGCACGCTCGAGCCGGAGCGCGCGGGCGAGGCGAAGGGCTCGACGTCGCTCGCGGGCCTCGAGCCCGGCGACTACGTCGAGATCGAGTACCTGCGCGGCAACCGCGGCGACGGGACGGGGTTCGCGGCCGACCCTTTCTTCTTCCGCGCGGAGGGTACGAGGCTCTTCCGCTCGTCGTACTCGGTGTCGGCGCCTGCCTCGCTCGGCCTCGAGCTCGACGCCCACGGCATGGACGCGCCCGAGGTGAGGCGCGCGGGCGATCGCGTGGTGGTGCGCTCCGTCGCGCTCGACGTCCCGGCGCTCGTGCCCGAGCCCGGCTCGCCGCCGGTCACGGAGCTCATGCCGTTCCTCCACGTCGGGGTGGGCGGCGGGCTGGGCGCGCTCCACGACGCGCTCGCCGACGCGGTGGCGGACCGCGCGCGCCCCACCCAGGAGGTCCGCGCGCTCGCGATCGCGATCCGCGCCGAAGCGGGGTTGGGCGCCGACGCGCGGGCGCTCGTGCGCGCGGCGTACGCGCACGTCGCGAGGAACGTGCTCGGCGGCCAGGGCGGACCGTTCGGCGAGGAGGGAAGCGTCGCGCTCTCGCGCGGCCGCGGAAGCCGCATCCTCGCGCTCAAGGCGCTCCTCGGGGCGCTCGGCGTGCGATCGCGCATCGCCATGGCGCGGCCGTTCGGGTCGGACCCGAGCTCGTGGCGGTTCCCCGCCCCCGGCCTGTACTCGTACGCGCTCCTGCGCGTCGAGGCGGGCGCGGAGACGCTCTGGCTCGATCCCGGCCTCCGCCTCGCGCCGTTCGCGACGATCCCGTCGGCGGTGTGCGACGTGGAGGCGCTCGTCCTCCCCGAGCCGGGCGAGAAGGCCGAGGTGGTGCGCACGCCGGCCCGGACGCGCGTCGAGGATCGGCGGGAGGTCTCGGTCCGCATCGCGCTCCAGGCGGACGGGAGCGCCGAGGTGGAGGGCGAGGACCGGTACCACGGCGCCTCGGGCGCCGCGGCGAAGTCGTCCGTCGAGCGGCTCGACGCGAGCGGGCGGCGCCAGGTGATCGAGGCGATGCTCGCGCGGTCCTTCCGCGGCGTCGCGCTCTCCGAGGCGACCATGCTCGGCGAGGCGGATCCCGAGGCCCCTCTCGTCGTGCGCTGGCGGGGCCGCGTCGAGCGCCTCGCGCGGCCCGCCGGGACCGGCCCGGACGCCGGGCTCGTGCTCGACGCGCCGGTGCTGCCGTCCCGCCTGGGCGCGCGGTTCGTCCAGGTGGCGGCGCGCACGGCGCCGCTCCTGCTCGCGACGCCCGAGCGCGTCGTCCAGCGCATCGAGATCCGCGCGCCGGAGGGGTTCTCCACGGCCGCCGCGGCGCCCCGCTCGATCGAGTCCCCGTTCGGCGCGTTCTCGCGCACGGAGAAGGTGGAGGGGAACGCGCTCGTCCGCGAGGACCGGCTCGAGCTGTCGCGCGGCCGCATCGCCCCGGACCGCTACGGCGAGTTCGCCGGATTCGCCGCGGCCGTCGACGCGGCGGAGGAGCTCCCGGCGGTGTTCCACGGCGGCGCCCGGCTCCCGTGACCCCGGCGGGGGAGATGGCGTAACTACATTCGCGCCGGCTCGGGCAGCGCGTCCACGAAGCGCACGCCGGTGAACCCGAGCGTCGCGAGGAGCGCGGCGATCTGACGCTCCGCGGAGGCGCGAGCACGCCCCCTCAGCGCTGCGTCCGCCTCGACCTCCCGCTCGAACGCGGCGCGCGCGAGCTCGAAGAGGCGCGCGGTCTCCGCCGAGTCGAGCGTCGAGCCGACGATCTCCGTCTCGTCGGGGTGCAGCTCGACGGTGGTGTGCAGCGGCGGGAGCGCGACCACCGCCTCGCGGCCGTTCACGTGGACCGAAGACGCGTCGAGGCGCGAGAGGTCGAGCCCGACCCGCGCGACCGCGAACACGATCGCCTTTCCGCGCGGCGTCCGGAACGTGTGCCGGAGCCACCCCGCCACGTCGTCCCAGAGCGAGTCGGCGGGAGAGGGCTCCGGCGCGAAGGTCACCTTCTTGTAGAGCGACACCTCGAGCGTCTCGAGCCGCGCCACCTCGCGGATCTTCGTCGCCACCGCGGGGGGATCCGGCGGCTCGGGCGCGGCGCGGGCGAGGCGGAGCGCGAGGCCGATCCCCGCCCCGATCGCGAGGCCGAAGAGGACGAGCGCGAGGAGTCGGCGCATCCCCCGATGCTATCGCTTCTTCGGGCGCGAGGCGCGCCGCGGGCCGCGCCGCTCGGCACGGGAGGGCGCGCGTCGGGCGGGCTTCGCCGTCGCCTTGGCGCGCGGCGCCTTCGGCGCGGCCGCCTTCGGCCGCATCGCCTTCGACGCCTTCAGCACCGCCTTCCGGAGCGCGGCGTCGAGCGCGAGGCGCGACCACGGCAGCATCGCCTCGGGGTCCTCGTGCGCGCCGTCGGGTGGGCGGAAGTAGCCGGTCTCCATCGGGCCGCTCCGGCTCTCGTACACCCAGCGCCGGCAGCCCGCCTCCTCGAACCGGGCGCGGCACGCGTCGTCGGTCTTGAGGAACAGCTCGTCGTCGTCGAGCAGCCCGAACATGACCCCGCGGCAGTAGAGGCCGTGGCCGCCGAACATCGCGCGCGCCTGGACCGGGCCGAGGAGCGAGAGGAGGTCGACGGCGTGGCTCACGAACTCGGGGCTGTTGGGCATGCCGGGTCCTCCGTCACTCGAACAGGCGCTCGGAGAGCGCGCTGTGCAGGTCCATGCCGCGGCTCGTGAGCACGAGGCGGCCCGCGCGCCGGACGGCGAGCCTGCGGCGCACGGCCTCGGACGCCTCGCGCGCCTGCCGCGGCGAGAGGCCCGCGAGCGGCGCCCCGTCGCGCGTGCGGAGCGCGAGCATGAGCCGCTCGTTCCGGTCGGCCTCCGCGCGGACGTCGTCCTCCTCCGCGGTCGGGGGACGTCCGGCGAGCGCCGCGCCGAGATAGGCCGGGACCTCGCGCACGTTGCCGTACCGCCACGAGCGCCCCTCGCCGCGGACGCACCCGTACGCGCCGGCCCCGAGCCCGAGGTAGCTCTCGCCGTCCCAGTAGAGCCGGTTGTGGACCGACTCGCGCCCTGCCCGCGCGAAGTTCGAGATCTCGTAGCGGCGCAGCCCGGCGCGGCGGAGCGCGTGCCGGATGGCCTCGCCCTGCGCGCGCGCCTCCTCGTCCGAAGGGAGCGGCAGCCTGCCCTCGCGGCGCATGCGCGCGAGCGGCACCTCCTCCGCGAGGACGTCCGCGTCGAGCGTGAGCGCGTAGGCGGACACGTGCGCCGCTCCCGCCGCCGCGGCCCGCTCCGCGTCGGCGCGCGCGATGGAGACCGTCGAGCGACGCGCGCCGTAGATGAGATCCACGCTCGCGTTTCCGACGACGTCGGCGGCGTCGCGGACGGCGCGCTCGGCCGCCTCGGGCGAGTGCCGGCGCCCGAGCTTCGCGAGGACGCCGGGGTCGAACGACTGCGCGCCCACGGAGACGCGGTTCACGCCGGCGGCCCGCCACGCGCGGAGGCGCTCCCGATCGCACGACTCCGGGTTCGCCTCGATCGTCACCTCGGCGCCCGCGGGCACGCGCAAGCGCTCGCGGACGGCTCCGACCACCTCGGCGAGGTCCGCGGGGTCCCAGAGCGAGGGCGTCCCGCCGCCCACGTAGACGCTCCGCGCCGCGAGCCCGTCGAAGGACGGCGCGCGCAGCGCCAGCTCGGCGAGGATCGCGCGGGCGTAGCGCCGCCCGCCCGGCTGCGGCTCCGTCGTGACCGCGAAGTCGCAGTACGGGCAGCGGTGGGTGCACCACGGGAAGTGGACGTAGATGCCGAACGGGCGGGGCATCGACGCTCTTGTAGCAGGGCCGCGCGCGCGGCGCCTCCTCAGCGGGGCGCGGTCCTCGCCGGCCGCGCCGAGTGGAGGAGCCACAGCGTCATGACCGCGAACGGCACGAGCGAGAGCAGGTCCGACCAGCGGCCCGAGAAGAAGGGGTTGTGCGCGGTCGACCAGCCGGTGAGCACGCGGTCCACGGGCTCGAGCAGGCCCGCCATGAACGCGATCACGATGCCGGCGATGGCGCCGCCGGCGATGTAGCCGGACGCCATGAGGACGCCGGGGCTCTTGTCGGCCTCGGCGGCGATCTGGTCCTCGGTGAGGCCGCGCGCCTCGAGGCCGGGGCGGATGCGGCGGTCGGCGAGCCACCGCACGAGCCCGCCCACGAAGATCGGCGACGAGGACGACAGCGGCAGGTACACGCCCACCGCGAAGGCGAGCGACGGGATGCCGGACATCTCGAGGACGACCGCGATCATGACGCCGAAGAGCACGAGGCCCCACGGCAGCCGGCGATCCAGGATGCCCTTGATGATGTACGACATGAGCGTCGCCTTCGGCGCGTCGAACTTCCGCACCTCGCTGCCGTCCGCGCGCTTCGTGAACGTCCCGTTGATGCCGGGGTCGACGAGCCACGCCGCGCGCCCCGCGTCGTCGACGAGGTAGCGTCCCGCCGGCCCGCCCGCGTCGTCCGTCTTGTGCCAGACGAGGAGGTCGCGCCGGTCGCCGCCCGCCTGCGCCTCGGGCACGCGCTCCCGGGCGCCGGTGAGCGTCCTCGGGTCGACCGTGAGCCCCGCCGGCGCGACCTTCGCGGCGGGCACGAACGTCGCGGCGGTCTCGTTGAGCCGCAGGAGGATGGGGCCGAGCGCGATGGCGGAGACGAGCGCGCCCACGAGGATGGCGATCTGCTGCGCCCGCGGCGTCGCGCCGACGAGGAACCCCGTCTTGAGGTCCTGCGAGGTCGAGCCGCCGTTCGAGGCGGCGATGCACACGATCGCGCCGACGGAGAGCGCGGTCACGTAGTACGGCCCGCCCGTCCAGCCGACCACCAGGAACACGAGGCAGGTGATGAGCAGCGTCGCGACCGTCATGCCGGAGATCGGGTTCGAGGACGAGCCGATCTCTCCCGTCAGCCTGGAGGACACCGTCACGAAGAGGAACCCGAGCGCCACGATGAGCACGGCGCCGAGCAGGTTCATGTGCAGCGGCCCGGCGAGGACGATGGCGGCGATGAGCGCGACGATCCCGCCGAACACGAAGTTCATGGGGAGGTCCCGCTCCGTGCGGCGCGCCGAAGCCGCCGCCCGCGCGCCGCCCACGTCGCGCAGCCCCTCCCGCAGGCCCCGCGCGATGATGGGCAGCGAGCGGAGGAGGCTGATGATGCCGCCCGCCGCCACCGCGCCCGCGCCGATGTAGAGCACGTACGCGCTGCGGATCTGGCCCGGGCCCATGTCGTGGATCGGCGTGCGGCCGGGCGCGAGGGCGCCCGGGATCGCGTCGCCGAAGAACTTGATGAGCGGGATGAGGACGAGGTACGCGAGCACGCCGCCGGCGCACATGATCGACGCGATGCGCGGGCCGATGATGTAGCCGACGCCGAGCAGCTCGGGCGAGATCTCGGCCGACACCGAGCCCGACTCGAAGGGCTTTCCGAACACCTTCTCCGGCACGTCCTTCCAGCCCTTCAGCGCGACCATCACCGTCTTGTAGGCGAGGCCGATCCCGAAGCCGGTGAAGATGGTGTGCGCGGAGAGGCGGCTCCCGCCGCGGCGCGCCTCCTCCTCGCGCGCCGCCTGGGAGGCCGCGGCGCGCGACTCCTCGGACGCGCCGGCCTTGAGGACCTCGGCGCACGCGGTGCCCTCGGGGTACTTGAGCTTCCCGTGCTGCGCCACGATGAGCGCGCGGCGGAGCGGGATCATCATGAGGATGCCGAGGAGGCCGCCCAGCACGGACACGAGCGCGACGCGCGACAGCTCGAGGTCGAAGCCGAGGATCATGATGGCGGGCATCGTCACGCCCACGCCGAACGCGATCGACTCGCCGGCCGACCCCGCGGTCTGGACGATGTTGTTCTCGAGCAGCGTCGCGTCGCGCACGCCGACCTTGGAGACGAGGCGGAAGAGCGCGATGGAGATGACGGCCACCGGGATCGACGCGCTCACCGTGAGTCCGACCTTGAGGACGAGGTAGAGCGAGGACGCGCCGAAGATCATCCCGAGCACGGCACCCAGGATCACGGCCCGCGGCGTGAGCTCGCGCAGGCCCGTCTCGTCGGGGATGTACGGCGTGAACGCCGTGGGCTCGGTGGCCCTCACCTTCACCTCGCGCTCGGTCGTCGCCATCGTGCCCTCGCTCCGGTGCGTGCGTCGGAAGGGACTCGCCCCTGTCTACCAGCGGAGGTCGGCGTTGGCGACGCCTCGCGGCGGACGGCCCGGAAAGGGGCCGGATTTGGATTCCGGCTAGCGCTTCGCGAGCTGCGCGGCGAGGTCCTTGTTCTTCTGCACGTAGCGTGCGACCTCGCCGTTCAGGAAGTCGTTCTCGCCGCGAAGCTCCTCGACGTCCTCGGAGAGCTTCTCGATCTTCGCCTTGAGCTTCGCGACCTCGGCGGGATCGGCGGCCGCGGGCGGCGGGCGCGCGCCGGTGGCCTGCGCGGCGCGCTCGAGCTCCTGGACCTTCTTCTTGAGCTGGAGCTCGGCGCGGGCGCGCGCCTCGAGGTGCCGCTCGAGATCGACGAGCGCAGCCTTGAGTCGCGCCACCTCGGCGCCGTGCTTCCGCTCCGCCTCGGCGGCGTCGGACGACTGCGCCTTGCGGCGCTCCTCGGCGTCCTGCGCGGCCTTGCGGAGCGCGGCCTCGCGGGAGGCGCCGTCGCGCTCGAGCTCCTCGACGCGCCGCCGCGCCGCCGCGAGCTCGGCCTCGAGCCGCGAGGCCTGCGTCTGCAGCTTCCCGGCCTCGACCTGGAGCTTCTCCTCGACGCGCGAGCGCTCCGAGGCCGCGGCGTGCGCCGCGCGCGAGGACGACTCCGCCGCGGCGGTGCGCTGCTGGACGAGCTCGCGGAGCGAGCCGACCTCGCGCTTCAGCCGCACCGCCTCCTCGGCGACCGGCTCGAGCCGGGCGAGGCGCGCCACCTCCGTCTCGAGCCGGCCCACGCGCTCGTGCTCGAGGCGCGTCGCCTCGCGGGCCTGCTCGAGCTCGCGACGCGCCTTCTCCAGCTCGTGCGCGGTCTGGTCGCGCGCCGCGGCCGCCTGCGCCGCGCGCCGCTCCGCCTCCCCCCGCGCCGCGTCGACGCGCTGGAGCTCGCCGCGGGTGCCCTCGTTCGTCGCGCGGCCCTCGTCGAGCGCCGAGGACAGCTCCGCCACGCGCCGCTCGGCGGCCTCGAGCTCCGCCTCCTTCGCCTGGTAGGCGTGCTCGGCGGCCACGGCCTTCTCGTCGTAGGCCTTCGCCTCGCCGCGGGCCTGCCGGAGCTCCTCCTCGAGCGCGGCGCGGGCCTCTCCGGCGCGGCGCAGCTCGTCCTCGAGCGCCTCGCTGCGCCGCTTCGCGTCGGCGAGCTCGGCCGCGGTCGCCTCCGTCCGCGCCTCGGCCTCGGCGACCAGCCCCCGCAGGCGCTCGGCCTCCTCGGCGGCCTCGCGCTTCGCGGTCTCGGCCGCCTCGTCGCGCGCGGCGATCTCGCCTTCGAGCCGCCGCACGTCCGCCTGGAGCCCGTCCCGCTCCACCCCGAGCGCGGTGATGCGCTCTTCCGCGAGCGCGAGCCTGCCCTCGGCCTCGCCGTGCTCCTTCTCGCGCTCGGCGCGGGCCTCCTCCAGCGCGCGGGCGTGACCTTCGACGAGCTCGGTGCGCGAGGCCTCGTTCCGCGCGCGCTCGTCGGCGCGGTCCGCCTCGAGGGCCGCGACGGCGCGCGTGTGCGCCTCGGCGCGCTCCGCGAGCTCGGCCTCGAGCCGGGAGCGCTCGGCGTCCGCCGCCGCGATGCGCGCCGTGAAGCTCTGCTCGGCGGCCTCGTTCTGCTGCATGGTCTCGGAGAGCACGTCGGAGAGCGACTGCCGTGTGTTCTCGCTCTCCTCGAGCTGGCGCCGGAGATCGTCGATGCGGGCCCCCTGGGCGGCGGCGTCCTGGCCGGCCTCCTGGAGCCTGTGCTCGAGCCCCGCCGCGCGCTCGCGCTCGGCGTCGAGGTCCTTGCGCAGGAGGTCGCGCTCGCCGGAGACCTCGGCCGCGTACGCCTTCATGTCCGCGACCGCGTCGCGCACCTTCGCGAGGAAGGCGTCCTTCGCGCGCAGGCGCTCGCGGAAGAACTCGAGCTTCTCCTCGGGGGTGCCCTTCGGCGGCGCGGGATCCCGCGGCCACTCCGAGAGCACGTCGAACGGATCCTTCGCCTCGGACTTCACCTTCACGCGCCCGAGCGCCGCCTGTGGCTTCTGGCCCGGGACGGGCGGCGGCACGGGCGGCGGTCCGCCGGAGGGCGGCGCTGGCGGCCGGCGCGGCGCGTTCGCGGGCGCCGCCGCCGGTCCGTCCGGCGGCGCCGCCGAGGCGGCGGCGAGCGCCGACGCGAGGCCGCGCGCGGCGACCTGCCCCGACTCGACCCGCTGCAGCACCGGCGGCGGCTCGTCCGACGCCGGCGGACGCGGCCGGCGGCCGTCCGGCCGCGGCGGCGCGGGCGGCTCCGCGGGCGCGGGCAGGTCCGGGTCCGTCTGGAGCAGCGCGGCGGCGCGGCCGAGGAGATCGGCGATCTGGAACGGCTTCTTGAGGTAGTCGTCCGCGCGCGTGCGCGTCGCCCGGTGCGCCTCGATCGCCGCGTCGGTGGCCTCCGCGGTGTAGAGGATGAGCGGGACCGACGCGTGGGCGCGCTTCAGGCGGTTGCACACCGAGAAGCCGCTCATGTCGGGCAGCTCGGCCGCGAGGAGGATGAGGTCCGGCGGCGCCTCGCGGCAACGCTCGACGACCGGCTCGCCGGCCTGGAGCGCCGTGACGGAGAAACCCGCGGGCGCGAACGCGCGGCGGATCTCGTCGGTGAGCGCGCCGTCCGGCTCGACGAGGAGTACGTGGAAGCCCATCCCGGACGCACATGCTAACCCGGACCCCGGCGTGGCACGAAATCGTTAGACTTTGCCCGGTGCCCACCTTCTCCCTCACCTTCGAATGCCCCGCTCCCGCGGCGGAGGACCTCGCCTGCGAGCTCTTCGACCTCGGCGCGTCGGGAGTGGAGATCCGCGACGGCGAGGGGACGCCGATGCCCGGCGCCGCGCTCCCGGCTCCGGGCCGGGCCCTCCTCGTCGCGTTCTTCGCGGAGCGGGAGGCGGCGGACGGAGCGGCGGTGCGGCACGGCGGCGCGGTCGGGCTCGTGCCGGAAGAGGACTGGGGCGAGGGCTGGAAGAAGCACTTCGCCCCGCTCGACGTCGGGCGCGTGCGGATCCGTCCGTCGTGGATCGCCGAGCCGCCGCCCCCGGGCGCGGTGGAGGTCGTGCTCGATCCCGGCATGGCGTTCGGGACGGGGAGCCACCCGACGACGTCGCTCTGCCTCGCCGCGCTCTCGCAGCTCCTCGCGGAGCGCCCCGGCGCGTCCGTGCTCGACGTCGGCACCGGCTCCGGCATCCTCGCCATCGCCGCGCACAAGCTCGGTGCGCGCGACGTCGCCGCGAACGACGACGACCCGCAGGCGGTGGAGGTCGCGCGGCAGAACGCGCGGCGGAACGGCGCCCGCGTCGAGATCTCCACGCTGGCGCTCGACCGCATCGGCGGGACCTTCGACCTCGTCGTCGCGAACATCCTCGCGAACACGCTCGCCGAGCTCGCGCCTGCCGTCGCCGCGAAGGTGGCGCCGGGCGGGGTCGTCCTGCTCTCGGGGATCCTGGCGTCGCAGGAGGAGGACGTCCGCCGCGCCTACCGCGCCGAGGGGCTCCGGGACCTGCGCGGGCGCGATCGGCGCGACGGCGAGTGGAGCCTCGTCGCCCTGGAGCGGCGGGCGTGACGGTCCGCAGGGTGCACCTGCCGCCGGACCGCATCGGGGGCGGCCGCGCCCGCCTCACGCCGGAGGCGCGCCACTACCTCGGCGACGTGCTGCGGCTCGGCCCCGGCGACGAGGTGGAGGTCTTCGACGGCGACGGAGGGCGGTACGCCGGGCGGATCGAGGCCGGGCTCGAGACGGTCGCGCTCGGGCCGCGCGAGGACGCGCGCGCGACGCGGACGGAGCTCGCGCTCCTGTTCGCGCTCGCCAAGGGCGAGAAGGTGGACCTCGTCGTGCAGAAGGCGACGGAGCTGGGCGCGGCGCGCATCGCGCCGTTCGCCGCGGCGCGCTCGGTGGTGCGCCTCGACGGCGCGAAGGGGGAGGAGCGGGCGCGGCGGTGGAGGCGCATCGCCGAGGAGGCGGCGCGCCAGTGCGGGCGCGCCGACGTCCCCGCCGTGCTCGCGCCGGTCGGCCTCGACGCGGCGCTCGCGGGGCTCCCCGCGGGCATGCTCCCGTTCGTGTTCCACCCCGGCGGGACGCCGCTGTCGCAGGTCGAGGTGGCCGCGGGCGCCGCCGCCTTCGCCGCGGTGGTGGGTCCCGAGGGCGGCCTCGCGGACGAGGAGCTCGAGGCGTGCCGGCGCGCGGGCGCGGTCCCGGCATCGCTCGGCCCGCGCGTGCTCCGCGCGGAGACCGCCGCCATCGTCGCGCTGGCGCTGCTCCAGGCGCGGTTCGGGGACCTTTCTTGATTCCGATGCCGAGACGACCCTAGGTTCAGGCGTGCGCTGCCCCCGCTGCCGACGCGAGATCGCCGAGCCCGTCCCGAGGTTCTGCGCTGGATGCGGGGCCCCGCTGCGTCTCTCCGACGAGCCGGAGCCGCGGCCGCTCGAGTCTTCGCTGCCCATCGATCGCCGCGGCGCCGGCGCCGATCGGAAGCCCGACGAGACGTTCGAGGTGCCCACCCCGGCCCGGCTCGTCGCCGCCGCCGCCGCGACGGCGCAGCCGGAGCCCGCCCCGCCGCGCCGCATCCCCGAGGCGGAGCGCTCGCACTGGGAGCTCGGCGCCCCGCCGCCGCGCGCCGCGCCGGCGCGCGGCGCCTCCCCGAACACCGTGGCGCGACCACCGCCCGTCGCATCGGGGGCGCCGGCCGCCGTGCCGCGGCCCGCCTCGCCGGTCGCGCCGCCGGCGCTTCTGCGCGAAGCGTCGAGGGAGGCCGCGCGCGAGGCGCCCCTGACGCCCGCCGACGACGTGGCGGACATCGAGGTCGAAGCGCTCGAGATCCACCTGCGCCGCGCCGCCTCGTGGCGGAGGGCCGCCGCCGCCGCCGTGGACGTCCTCCCGTTCGCTGCGGGCGGGTTCGCCCTGGGGCGCGCCCTCGTCCGGGCCGCCTCGGACCTCCCCGCGCCGGCGACGGGCCTGGACGGCTTCCTCGACCTCCTCGCGCGGGAGCGGGTCATCGTCCTGTCCGTCGCCGCCGCGGTGGTGCTCGCCCTCGCCGCGTACGCCACGCTCGCGCACGCGCTCGCGGGGGCGACGCTCGGGAAGCGCCTGTTCGGCCTCCGGCTCGTCGGTCCCGACGGCGCGCGGCCGACGCTCGCGCGCAGCGCCGTGCGCACCGCGCTCGCGGGGGTCTCGATCGCGCTCCTGGGACTCGGGGTCGCGCTCGCCTTCTTCACGCGCAGCGGCAGGGCGCTGCACGACCTCGTCGCGCGCACGTGGGTGGTCCGGGCTTCTTGACCCTCGCCCGAGGGGGCCCTACAACCGACCCGTGCCGAGGGATCTCGCCGCGCTCCTGCTCGAGGACGGAGCGGTGTCCGCGGAGGCGCTGGCGCGCGCGCAGGTGCGGCAGCGGGACGCGGGCGGCGCGCTCGACACGGCGCTGCTCGAGGTCGGCGCCCTCCCGGAGGACGCGCTCGCGGCCCACCTCTCCCGCGCGGCCGACCTTCCGTCGCCGCCGCCCGGCGCGTGGTCGGCGAACGACGCACGGGCCCGGCGCGTGTTCCCCTCCCGCGTCGCGGAGCGCCACGGCCTCGCGCCGTTCGCGCTCGAGGGGCGCGAGCTCTCGCTCGCGGCGACGTACCCGGTCGACGTGGGGCTGCTCGACGAGATCAGCTTCATGCTGTCCCTGGACCTGAAGGCGCACGTGGCCCCGGAGTGGCGCGTCCGTGCGCTCATCCACCGCCTGTACGGGGCCGCCCTGCCGCCGAGGCTCGCGGCGCTCGCCGCCGCCGCGGGCGTGCCTGCGAGCCCCGCGCCGGAGCCCGCTGCGACGCCGGAGCCCCCCGCACCGGCTCCGCCCCCTGCGCCGGCGCTCACGGGCTTCGCACGGGACGAGTCGGAGCCGCGGGAGCCGCTCGCGGCGGCGCTCCAGGAAGCGCTGGAGACGATCGATCCCTCGCTCTTCGAGGAGGGCGCCGGCGGCGCCGTGGACGCGGACGAGCCCGAGCGCGAAGGCCCGCCACCGGACCGGAGCGTTCCGCCGCGCTGGTCGCTCGAGGACGCGCGCGGCGCGCTCGCGTCGGCCCAGCGCCGCGACGAGGTGGTGCTCGTCGCGCTGCGGTACGCCCGCGACTTCTTCGAGTACGCGGCGATGTTCGCGGTGACCCGCGACGCGGTCGCGGGGCACGACGCGCTCGGCGCCGAGGACGAGCGCGACCGCGCGCGGAGCGTCGCCATCTACGCGGCCGATCCCGGCATCTTCAGGACCGTCATCGAGACGAGGAGCCCGTACCTCGGGCCCGTCTCGCGCGACGCGGCGGGGAACGTCGCGATCCTGGACGGGCTCGGCAGGGGCACGCCGCGGACCGTGCTGGTCCACCCCGTGCTCCTGCGCGACCGGGCCGTGTGCATCCTCTACGCGGACAACGGGGAGGCGCCGGTGTCGCCGCGGCGCCTGGGCGATCTCCTGCTGCTCCTGTCGACGACCGGACCCGCGTTCGAGCGGATCATCCGCGGCCGGAAGAAGCGGCGGAGGCGTGCGCCGGTGCAGTGGCCGCGGGTCGACGAGGCGTCGTCGGATGCGCAGGCGACGGCGACCGCGGCGCCGACCGCGACCGCAGCCCCGACCGCGACCCCGACCGCGACCTCGACCGCGACCCCGACTGCGACCCCGACCGCGACCCCGACCCCGACCGCGACCCCGACCCCGCCCGCGGCCGCGAGCCTGACCTCGACCCCGACCCCCACCCGCGAGGCGGACCCCGCTCTCGAGCCGCCCGGCGCGTTCCCCCCGGCGATCGGCCTGGACGACGCCCCGCGAGTGGACGACGTCCGCATCGAGGAGGATGAGGTCGACCACACGCCGCCGGTCGCCGTGGACGCGGAGCCCGTCGCCGCC
>DASSQM010000483.1:0-3990 GCA_035702465.1 Anaeromyxobacter sp.
TCCTCCTCGCCGACGGCGTCGACGAGCGCGCGCAGGTCCTCCGTGGTCCCCGTCGAGTTTTCCGTGGCGGCGAGCGGGCGTCCGGCGGAGGCGCGCCCTCCTGCGCTTCGGGGCCGCACCGAAATCGCCGAGCGCGGCGGCGGGTGCCGTCGTACGGTTGGACGGTGCGAGACGGCCGCGACCGGATCCTCGTCCTCAACGCGGGCTCGTCCTCGCTCAAGTTCTCGCTCTTCGCCCGGCAGGGCGGCGAGCTCTCGCTGGACGTGCGGGGGAGGCTCGAGGGCATCGGGAGCGAGGGAGAGCCTCGCTTCGAAGCGTGGCGTGCCGACGGCGACGTCGTGGCGGAGCGCCGGTGGCCCGCGCGCGCGTACCTCTCGCACGGCGGCGCGCTCGACGTGCTGCTCTCGTTCGTGCACGACTCCTCGCCCGGCGCGGCGCTCTCGGGCGTGGGCCACCGCGTCGTCCACGGCGGCCCGGTGTTCGCGGCGCCCGCGCGCGTCGACGACGAGGTGCTGGCGCGCCTCCAGACCTTCGTCCCGCTCGCGCCGCTCCACCAGCCGCACAACCTGCGCGCGATCCGCGTGCTCCGCGAGCTGGATCCGGCGCTGCCGCAGGTCGCCTGCTTCGACACCGCCTTCCACCGCAGCATGCCGCCCGTCGCGGAGCGCTTCGCGCTCCCCGAGGACCTCTTCGCGGCGGGGCTCCGGCGCTACGGCTTCCACGGGCTCTCGTACGAGGGAGCCGCGGCGGCGCTCCGGTCGCTCGACGAGGGCGCCGCGCGCGGCCGCGCGGTCGTCCTGCACCTCGGCAACGGCGCGAGCATGTGCGCGCTCGCGGCCGGGCGGAGCGTCGCGACCACCATGGGCTTCAGCGTCCTCGACGGCCTCGTCATGGGCACGCGCTGCGGCGCCCTCGATCCGGGCGCCGTCCTGTGGCTCGCGAGCGAGCGCGGGCTCGCTCCCGCCGACATCGAGGAGCTCCTCTACGACCGCTCCGGCCTGCTCGGCGTCTCCGGGCTCTCGAGCGACATGCGGGCGCTGCTCGCGTCGAGCGATCCGCGCGCCCGGCCCGCCGTCGATCTCTTCGTCTACCGGATCGGCCGCGAGCTCGGCTCCCTCGCGGCCGCGCTCGGCGGGCTCGACGCCATGGTGTTCACGGGCGGCATCGGCGAGAACGCCGCGCCGATCCGCGCGCGGGTGTGCAAGGACGCCGCCTGGCTCGGCGTGGAGCTGGACCCCGCCGCGAACGCCGGCGGGGGTCCCCGCATCAGCGCCGGCGGGAGCGGCGTCGCCGCGTTCGTCGTCCCCGCCGACGAGGAGCGCACCATCGCGGAGCACGTCGTGCGCGTGCTCGCCGAGGCGGGACGGGAGGAGGGCGCCGTGACCGAGAAGAGGAAGCCGACCCTGCAGGGCGCCGCGAGGCTCTCGCCGTTCGGGCCCGCGCGCGCCACCGTGAGCGGGACGCCGCTCGCGCCGGAGGAGCTGCGCCGGCTCGACGCGTTCTGGCGCGCCTGCAACGACCTCGCGCTCGGCATGCTGTACCTGCGGGACAACCCGCTCCTGCGCGAGCCGCTCCGGGCGGAGCACGTGAAGAGCCGCCTCCTCGGGCACTGGGGCGCCGCCCCCGCGCTCTCGTTCGTCTACACGCACCTGAACCGGCTCATCCGCGCGCGCGATCTCGACGTGCTGTTCCTCGCCGGACCCGGCCACGGCGCGCCCGGCGTGCTCGGGCCGGTGTGGCTGGAGGGCACCTACTCGGAGGTCTATCCGGAGAAGGGGCTCGACGAGGACGGCCTGCGCCGCTTCTTCAAGGAGTTCTCGTTCCCCGGGGGCATCGGCAGCCACTGCACGCCCGAGACGCCGGGCTCCATCCACGAGGGAGGCGAGCTCGGGTACGTGCTCTCGCACGCGTGCGGCGCCGCGTTCGACAACCCCGAGCTGATCGTCGCGGCCGTGGTCGGCGACGGCGAGTCCGAGACCGGCCCGCTCGCGACCTCCTGGCACGTGAACAAGTTCCTGAACCCGGCCAGGGACGGCGCCGTGCTGCCCGTGCTGTCGCTCAACGGGTACAAGATCAACAACCCCACCCTGCTCGCCCGCATCCCGCCCGACGACCTCACCGCGCTCCTGCGCGGCTACGGCTGGACGCCGCTCCTCGTCGAGGGCTCCGAGCCGGACTCGATGCACCAGGCGATGGCGGCGACGCTCGATCGGTGCGTCGAGCTCATCCGCGGCGCCCAGGCGGAGGCGCGGCGGACGGGGAGCGTCGAGCCGCCGCGCTGGCCCATGATCGTGCTCCGCGCGCCCAAGGGCTGGACCGCGCCGCCGGAGCTGGACGGGCACCAGCTCGAGGGCTCCTGGCGCGCGCACCAGGTGCCGATCCCGCGCGTGAAGGAGGACCCGGCGCGGCTCGCGGTGCTCGAGCGCTGGCTGAAGAGCTATCGGCCGCAGGAGCTGTTCGACGACGCGGGCGCTCCGGTGGCGGCGCTCCGCGACCTCGCGCCGAGGGGGCGGCGCCGCATGGGCGCGAACCCGCACGCGAACGGCGGCATCCTCAAGAAGCCGCTCCGCCTCCCCGACTTCCGATCGTACGCGGTCGCGGTGAGCGCGCCCGGCGCGTCGCAGGCCGAGACGACGCGGCCGCTCGGCGCGTTCCTCCGCGACGTGCTCCGCGAGAACCCGGACCGGTTCCGGCTCTTCTCCCCCGACGAGAACACCTCGAACCGCCTCGACGCGGCGTACGAGGCGACGCCGAAGCTCTGGCTCGAGGAGCGCCTCCCCGAGGACGACGACGGCGGGCACCTCGGCCCCGACGGCCGCGTCGTCGAGATGCTGTCGGAGCACACGCTGGAGGGGATGCTGGAGGGCTACCTCCTCACCGGACGCCACGGGCTCCTCTCCACGTACGAGGCGTTCGCGCACGTCATCGACTCGATGTTCAACCAGCACGCGAAGTGGCTCTCCATCTGCAACCGCCTCTCCTGGCGCGAGGAGCTCGCGTCGCTGAACCTCCTCATCACCTCGACGGTGTGGCGGCAGGACCACAACGGCTTCACGCACCAGGATCCCGGGTTCCTCGACGTGGTGCTGAACAAGAGCCCCGAGGTGACCCGCATCTACCTGCCGCCCGACGCGAACTGCCTGCTCTCGGTCGCCGATCACTGCCTGCGCAGCGAGAACTACGTGAACGTGATCGTGGCGGACAAGCAGAG
Source organism: Anaeromyxobacter sp. (assembly GCA_035702465.1). Taxonomy (GTDB): domain Bacteria; phylum Myxococcota; class Myxococcia; order Myxococcales; family Anaeromyxobacteraceae; genus Anaeromyxobacter. The sequence continues at coordinate 3,212 of DASSQM010000483.1, forward strand.
CCACCTCCAGTACCTCGACATGACCGCCGCCATCGCGCACTGCGCGAAGGGGATCGGCATCTGGGACTGGGCGAGCAGCGACGAGGGCCACGAGCCGGACGTCGTGGTGGCGTGCGCGGGGGACGTGGCGACGCTCGAGGCGCTCGCCGCGACCGCGCTGCTCCGGCAGTCGTTCCGCGAGCTGAGGATCCGGTTCGTGAACGTCGTCGACCTGTTCCGCCTGCAGCCCGAGACCGAGCACCCGCACGGCCTCTCCGACCGGGACTTCGACTCCATCTTCACCGCCGCCGCGCCCATCATCTTCAACTTCCACGGCTACCCGTGGCTCGTGCACAGGCTCGCCTACCGGCGCACGAACCACGGGAACCTGCACGTGCGCGGGTACAAGGAGAAGGGAACCATCAACACGCCGCTCGAGCTCGCCATCGACAACCAGGTCGATCGCTTCAGCCTCGCCATGGACGTCATCGACCGCGTGCCCCGCCTGCACGACGCGGGAGCGCACGCGAAGGAGCGCTTCCGCAACCGGCAGATCGAGTGCCGCATGTACGCGCACGAGCACGGCATCGACCCGCCGGAGATCGTCGGCTGGAGGTGGCCGGCGGCGAGCTGAGGCGGTACGCGTATCGGCCGGAGGTGACCGATGCCCCAGTACGTGATGTCGATGCGCCGGGTGAACAAGATCGTTCCCCCGCAGCGCCAGATCATCAAGGACATCTCCCTCTCGTTCTTCCAGGGGGCCAAGATCGGCCTCCTCGGGCTGAACGGCGCAGGGAAGT
>DASSQM010000484.1:0-2100 GCA_035702465.1 Anaeromyxobacter sp.
CGGGTGGGCGGGCCTCGGCGAGAACCTCGCCGCGGAGCGGGTGCGGCGCATCCAGCTCGCGGTGGACGCGCCGGGCATCCTCGGCACGGTGGTGAAGACCCGCGCGCACTTCCTCGGCCCCATCCCGAAGACGGAGGCGAACATCCGGCTCCTGAAGGCGCTCGGCGGCGGCGTGCCCGGGAATGCGCTCCTCGTTCCGATCCTGGCGCTCGGGCGCGTGGTGAACGTGTTCTACGCGGACAACGCGCGGGGCGGGGTGGTGGACTCGGCGGGAGTGGGCGAGCTCCTCATCCTGGCGACGCGGATCGCGAAGAGCTACGAGACGCTGCTCGCGCGCGTCCGATAGGCCGACCTCGACCTCGACCGATGCCAGCCACGCTCCACTACTTCATGCTCCCCGAGGACGAGGTCGCCCTGTTCCGGCACCTCGCGCGCCGCGAGCTGACCGTCTACCCGGAGCTCATCCCGCCCGGCTACGCCCCGCTCGCCGCCGACGAGCACGCGCCCGCCCGCCTGGACGAGTCCGCCTACTACCTCGCCGCCGAGCGGCTCGGCCCCGTGATCGTTCACCCGGTGAAGCGCGGGAGGGACAAGGGGATGCTCGAGATCGAGGAGATCCCCTCGCCCGTGTTCCACTACGAGCGGTCGCTCCGGAACGACGCGGGGGAGCTCGTCGCGGGGCGGCTGTGGGCGGAGCTCGACGTGACGGACGACGCGAGCGACCGCCGCGGGAAGCCGCTCGCGCTCCGCGCGGTGTTCGACGAGATCCACCAGCTCTTCCGGAAGAGCTGGCGCCGCAGCGAGCCCAAGGGCTTCTGGGTGGGTCCGCACGCCGCGGTGGCGCACCGGCGCGGCGAGCTCGCGCTGCGCGAGGCGGGGTACAAGGGCCGGCTCGTGGGGGTTTGGCGCTGAGGCGAACGGTTGACGTCCGCGCGAGGGCTCGGTACATCGTCCGCCTTGACCATGGCACCCGTCCCTGGCTATAAGGCCGCGGCCCTCGCGGTGGCCCTCCTGGCGGTGCCCGGGTCGGCCCTCGCCGAGAAGAAGGTCGCGGGCGCGATTCTCCCGGAGGAGGCCGAGAAGATCGGCGAGAATCGGTTCCGGGTCCCCAAGACCTACGACGAGGTGCTGAAGTTCTTCCGGACCGTCTACGGGCCGGGGAGGTACGCGCGGCGGCCGATCGCCGATACGCCGAGCGTGAAGGCGGTTCACATCGATAACCCGGAGGCGAAGCCGGGGCAGTGGGACGGGCTGAACGTCTACGAGCTGAAGAACGAGAACGAGACGCGCATCTTCGTCCTCGTGAAGCCGAAATGAGACCTTGGGGGATCGTCTAACGGCAGGACGCCAGACTCTGGATCTGGCTATCTAGGTTCGAGTCCTAGTCCCCCAGCCAACTCGAAGGAGCCCCGGCGTTGACTGCCACAGCGCCGGCGGCTAGGAAGCGAAGGTTCGTGGCCCGTTAGTCTAGCGGTTAGGACGTCGGCCTCTCACGCCGAAAGCATGGGTTCAAGTCCCGTACGGGTCACCATCTGTGCCCCCGCGATCCTCGTCCAGGTCGCGGGGGTTCGTTCTTCGAGAGACCTATGCCCGATGCCCTGACCGAGGGCGCGCTCGAGGAGTTGCTCGCGCGGCTGCCTTCCGAACACGACGGACCTGACGACATCGCGCGGCGCGTCCGGTTCGAGACGAGCGAGGGACGCACGGTCTTCGCATTCGTGCGCGCCGGCGCCGGGAAGCTGGGGTTCGCCGGCTGGGAGGCGAAGAGCGGGAGGGCCGCGGAGGACGAGTGGGAGTACTTCGTCCTCGGGGCCGAGAAGCCGGGGGATCCCCTTCAGCTCATCAACAAGAATGGGCCGCTCGGGATCGTCGTGGAGGCGGAGCTGGAGGACCGCGGGAGCTGAGGTCCGCCGTTCGCGGAGGCCGGTGCCGCGCGCCACACCGATGGGCGACGACCGGACCCTACCGTGAGATCGGCTTGTACCGGATTCGCCTCGGCTTCGCGCCCTCCTCGCCGAGCCGCCGCTTCTTGTCCGCCTCGTACTCCTGGTAGTTGCCGGTGAAGAAGGTCCACCGCGAGTCGCCCTCGGCCGCCAGGAT
>DASSQM010000485.1:0-5453 GCA_035702465.1 Anaeromyxobacter sp.
CGATCCGCTCCAGCGCCTCGCGCGCACCCGCGGCGATCCCGACGTGCGGCGGCTCGATCTCCGGCTCGCGCACGTTGATGCGGATCACCGCCCCGCGGGCGCCGAGGCGCTCGGAGGTGTGGCGGATGGTCGGGATGGCCGTCCCTGCCCCGAGCTCCACGACGGCGAGCCGCGCGCGCCGCTGCTCGGCGAGGAACTCCTCGAAGCGCTCGCGCTGGCCGTCGCTGCGCGCGGAGAGCCACGACCAGTCGCCGAACATGAGGATGTTGGGCCGCGACACGCTGCCGCAACGCGCGCAGCGGGGGACGTGGTGCGCCCGCATCGTCTCGAGGTCGACGTCGACGCGCTCGTCGTTCTCCCAGATGGTATCGCAGCACGGGCCGGTGCACTGGAGGTGATGGATCGAGCCGTGGACCTCCAGGATCGCGTCCGGCGCGAAGCCCGCCTTCTGGAACTGCCCGTCGACGTTCGAGGTGACGACGAAGGAGGGGAGCCGGAACCGTTCGATCCAGCGGAGCAGGATGCGGAACCCATCGTGCGGGACGGTGGCGCGGTACAGGTTCAGCCGGTGCCCGTAGAACCCCCACCCGAACGCCGGGTCGCCCTCGAAGTTCGCCGGATTCGCGGCGTCCACGAACGACAGCCCGAGCCGCGCGTACGGCGGATAGGCCTTCCAGAACCCCTCGTTGCCGCGGAAGTCCGGGAGCCCCGAGTCGACGCCGATCCCGGCGCCGGCGGTGACGACGAGGGCGCCCGCGGACCGGATGGCTTCTGCGGCGCGGGCGTAGGCGTCGCGCATGGCCGGATGCTGCCCCATCTCGGCGCCGCGCGGTCGGGGTCGCGCTAGTCCTCCACCGCCTTCTTCCTCGCCGGCGGCATGAACTGCACCGCCTCCTCGCGCGCCGGCTCGCGGAACGCCTCGAGCAGCTTCACGTGGCTCTCCACGAGCGTCCGCACGTTCGTCTCGAACTGGATGCGCTGGCGCTTCAGCTCGTTGATGTCGTCCACGATGCGGAGGAACCGCGCGTGGGCGGCCTGCACGATCTTCTCGGCCTGGAGCTCGGCGTCGGAGATGGTGATCTCCGCCTCCTTGCGGGCGGCGTCGCGGATCTCCTCGGACGCCTTCTGCGCGGTGACGAGCGTCTCCTGCAGCGCGCGCTCTCGGCTCCTGTACTCGGCGATGTCCTCGGCCTTGCGGTGGTTGTCCTCGCGGAGCGCGAGCGACTCCTTCACGAGCGCCTCGAACTCCGACGCGACGAGGGCGAGGAACGCCTCCACCTCCTCGGGATCGAAGCCGCGAAAGACGCGGCGGAACTGCTTCTGGGTGATGTCGAGGGGCGTGATGTTCATGGAGGGGGTCCTGCCCTGAGCCTGTCGAGGGGTCCGACGGAACCATGATACCGGGCTCCCCGGGGCTGTCCATTCGGCCTGCCCACGCCTCCGCACATCCCGAAAGCGGCCGTGGCTCCAGGCGCTTATGTTATCTTCCGCGCGCTCCGCGCCGCCCCGCATGCCGTTCTCGGAGATCATCGCGCAAGACCGCGCGCTCCTTCCCCTGCGCTCCGCGCTCCGCCGCGGCGCGCTCCACCACGCCTACCTGTTCGGAGGCCCGGAGGGGGTCGGCAAGGCGCGCGCGGCCCGGCTCCTGGCGCAGGCGGCGAACTGCGAGGCAGCGGCGGGGCCGGACGGGCTCCGCGACGACCCCTGCGGCAAGTGCGGACCGTGCCGCAAGATCGCGAAGGGCATCCACCCCGACGTCCTCTTCCTGCGGGAGGAGCGCGCCATGGTGAAGGCCGGCGCGTGGGAGCCGAAGGGCGGCCGCTCGCCCTCGAAGGACATCGTGGTCGACCAGGTGCGCGACCTCGTCGACCGCCGGCTCGCGCTGAAGCGCTTCGAGGGGCGGCGCCGGTTCGTCGTCGTCGATCCCGCCGACGCGATGAATCCGCAGGCGCAGAACGCGCTCCTCAAGACGCTCGAGGAGCCGCCCGAGGACACGACGCTCGTGCTCGTCGCGTCGAGCCCGGACTCGCTCCTGCCGACGATCCGCTCGCGGTGCCTGCGCGTGCCGTTCGCCCCGATCCCGGTAGACGTCCTCGAGGAGCGCTTGCGCGCCGAGGGCCACGCCCCGGACGCCGCGCGCCTCGCCGCCGCCATCTCCGGCGGCTCGCTCGGCCGGGCGCTCGCGCTGGACGACGAGGCGCTCGCGGCGCGGCGCGACGCCGTCGCCGCGGCCGCGGCGCTCGACCCCGACGACGCCGGCGGGTGGCTCGCATTCGCCCGGAGCCGCGGCGGGAGCCGCGAGGAGGCCGCGGAGCTCTGCGAGCTGCTGCTCGTGTGGCTGCGCGACGTCGCCGCCGCACAGGCGGGGTCCGGCTCCCGCGCGCTCGGAGATCTCGCCGAGGTGACGGAGCGAGCGGCGCGGGCGATGGCGCCGGAGGAGACCCTGCGGCGCAGGGCGGAGGTCGAGGACACCGCCGCGGCGCTCCTCCAGAACGCGTCGCCGGTCCTCGCGCTGGAGCGGATGCTCATAGGATTCTTCCATGGCCGCGGGTAGGTTCGACCGTTCGAGGGCGGGCGGCGGCGGGGCGCGGGCGGGCGCGACGCTGGAGACCTGCCTCGCCGAGGCCAGGGCAGGGAAGCCGCAGCCCGTGTACCTCTTCGACGGCGACGCGTTCCTCGCGCTGCGCGCCGCCCGCGAGCTCGCCGCGGTGCTCGTCCCCGAGGCCCAGCGCTCGCTGAACCTCGTCGAGCTCGACGCGGCGTCGTCGCCGGCCGAGGTCGCGGCCGAGGTCGCGACGGGCGGCCTGTTCGGCGGCGGCAAGGTCGTGGTGGTCCAGGAGCCCGCGTTCCTGACGTCGAAGGAGGACGCCGCCGGCGCGTTCGCGCGCGCCCGGGAGATGTGGGCCGAGGGGCGCCAGCGCGAGGCGGCGCGCCGGCTGCTCGCCATCGTCGCGAAGGCGGGCTGGAAGGCCGAGGACCTCGTCCCGCCCGAGGGCGAGCCGCCGGACGCGTTCGCCGAAGCCCTCGAGAAGCGCTTCGCGAAGGAGTTCGGCTGGACCGGCGAGGAGCGCGACGCGTTCGACGCGGCGTTCGTGCTCGGCGCCGCGCGGTTCGCGATCGAGCGCGAGATGAAGGCCGCGAAGGACGACGCCTCCGCGCTCGACGCCGCGCTCGCGCGCGGCTTCCCGCCCGGGCACGTGCTCGTCGTCGCGGCGGGCAAGGTCGACGGCCGGCTGCCGGTGGTGAAGAAGCTCGCAGCGGCCGGGCGCCGCGTCACGACGGAGGTCCAGAAGGAGGGGACCTGGGACGCGCAGCGGCCCGTGCTCGGGCCGGTGCTCGACCAGCTCCTCGCCGGGACCGGGAAGCGCGTGGACCGCGGCGGCGAGGCGCGCCTCGCGGAGCTCCTCGGCGACGACGCGCGCGTGCTCGCGTCCGAGGTCGCGAAGCTCGCCGCCTACGTGGGCGACCGCAAGGTGATCGGCGCGAAGGACGTCGACGAGATCGTCACCCGCGTCGCGGAGGACCCGTTCTTCGCGCTCGGGAACGCGGTCGAGGAGCACGACCTCGCCGCCGCGCTCGCCGTGCTCGATCGCTCCATCCAGGACGGCGCCTCGCCGTTCATGCTCCTCGGCTCGCTCGCGGCGGCCGTGCGCAGGCTCGTCGTCGAGGGGGAGCGCGCGCGCAAGGCCGCCGGCGGCCGGCGCCTCGCGTCCTTCAACGAGTGGCAGGCGGCGGTCCTGCCGGCCATCTCGGAGGAGGAGCTCGGCAACAAGAAGCCGTACGGCTTCTGGATGAAATACCAGGCCTCGATGCGGTTCGAGCGCGGCGAGCTCCTCGACGCGCTGGCCGCGCTCGGCGAGGCCGACGTGGCGATGAAGAGCGGGCAGGACGGACGCATCGGCCTGGAGCGGGTCCTCCTCGGGCTCCTCGCCGGCGGACCCAGGGAAAGGGCACGGCCTTGAGCGAACGACTCCTCGTCACGAGCGCGCTGCCGTACGCGAACGGCTCCGTCCACCTCGGCCACCTCGTCGAGTACATCCAGACGGACGTCTACGTCCGGTTCCGGAGGTCGATCGGCGACGACGTGGCGTACGTCTGCGCCGCCGACTCCCACGGCACCCCGATCGAGGTGAACGCCGCGAAGGCGGGCATGAGCCCGAAGGCGTTCACGGAGAAGTACCGGGCGGAGCAGTACGCCGACTTCCAGCGCTTCGGCGTCCAGTTCTCGATCTTCTACACGACCGACTCGCCCGAGAACGACCGTTGGTCGCACCGGTTCTTCCAGGCGCTCAAGGCGAAGGGGCTCATCTACAAGAAGGCGGTCGAGCAGCTGTACTGCGAGGTGGACAAGCGGTTCCTCCCCGATCGGTTCGTGAAGGGCGCGTGCCCGAAGTGCGGCACGCCGGACCAGTACGGCGACGTCTGCGAGAACTGCGGCACGACCTACGATCCGCGCGAGCTCAAGAACCCGTACTGCGCCATCTGCCGGACGCCGCCGGTCGTGCGCTCCTCCGAGCACGCGTACGTGAACCTGCGCAAGGTGGAGCCGCTCGTCCGCGCGTGGGTCGAGGCCGAGGGGCACCTCGAGGCCGGCGTCCGCGAGCAGGTGAAGGGCTGGCTCGACGATCTCCAGGACTGGTGCATCACCCGCGACGCGCCGTACTTCGGGTTCCCCGTGAACGATCCGGAGTTCCCGGGGAAGTACCTCTACGTCTGGGTGGACGCGCCGATCGGCTACCTCTCGTCCGCGGAGCGGTACTTCGCCGTCGAGGCGCCGGCGGACCACCGGCTCTCGCCGGAGGAGTTCGAGAAGCGCTACCTCGCCGAAGGCACGCCCGCGCGCCTCGAGCACTTCATCGGCAAGGACATCCTGCGCTTCCACGCGGTGTTCTGGCCGGCGATGCTGTGGGCGACGGGCCTCAAACGCCCGGATCGCCTCTCCGTGCACGGTCACCTGACGGTGAACGGCGAGAAGATGTCGAAGTCGCGCGGGACGTTCATCACCGGCAAGACGTACCTCGACGCCGGACTCGATCCCGAGCTGCTCCGCTACTTCTACGCCGCGAACCTGGGCCCGGGCGTGCAGGACCTCGACCTCTCCCTCGACGAGTTCCGCAACCGCATCAACGCCGACCTCGCGAACAACATCGCGAACCTGGCCTCGCGCACCGCGGCGCTCGTCCAGAAGGCCGGCGGGCCGCTGCGCGAGACGCCGGACGAGGCGATCGTCGAGGCGACGCGCTCGGCGCTCCACCTCGGGCGCGCCGCGTACCTCTCCCTCGAGCTGCGCGAGGTGGTGCGGCTCGCCAACCAGGTCGCGGACCGGTGCAACAAGGCGCTCCAGGCGGCGAAGCCGTGGGAAGACCCCGGGTCCTCGCAGAGCCGCGCGCTGCTCTTCTCGGTCGCGAAGGCGCTGCGCGGCGTCGCGACGCTGCTGTGGCCCGTGCTCCCCG
>DASSQM010000486.1:0-4301 GCA_035702465.1 Anaeromyxobacter sp.
CTCGAGCGCGCCCGCACCCGCATCAAGATCCTGCGCGACGAGATCCGCGAGTATTACTGGCAGTACAAGGTGACGCCCGACCTCGTCGAGCTGCGCAACGTCGCGGACGTGGCGATGCTCATCGTGGAGTGCGCGCGCCAGCGCAAGGAGTCGCGCGGACTGCACTACATCCTCGACTACCCGAAGGCGGACGAGAAGTGGGTGCGGGACACGGTGCTGACGATCGGCGACATCCAGTAGCGCCTACGACGGCGGCACCGGCTCCCACGGCGCGTCCGGCGGCTTCTTGCTCGGCGCGCCGAAGTCGAGCTCGAGCTTGCCGAGCCCGCTCGCCAGCTGGAGCACGAACGGCCGCTCCTCGATCGGGCCCGACGGCGAGTGCGGCACGATCACGCGGTAGACGACGTCGAACGGGCCGATGTACGGGAACAGCCCCGCAACCGTGGCGTCGACGCCGATCGACGTCACGCGCGACGCGAGCAAGTCCTCGGTGCCGACCTTCAAGGCGACGCGCCAGATCGAGCGCGGCGCGTCGAGGTCGTTGTCCTTCGGGCCCGCCGTGAACAGCGCGACGAGGAACTCCTCGCCCGCGTCGGCCTCCGCGCGCTCCTGCGCGAGGCGGCTCTCGAGCTCCTGCGGGGTCCAGTCGAGCCACTCCGCGAGCCGCCGGGCACGGGCCTCGCGCACCTGCGGGGAGAGGTACGTGACGGTGGCGGTGGCACGGTGGGCGAGCCCGTCGTAGAGGAACGCGCGCCGGCTCGCCGAGTCGCGCGCCCGCGCCCAATCGCCCTCGCGCGGCCGCGGCATCGGCGCGCGGGGGTGGTAGGGGCACGCGGCCAGGGCGAGCGCCACGGCGGCGGCCGCTGCAGGTCCGAGCCAGGCCCTCATCGGAGGAAGTCCTCGCGCCCGTAGAGCGCGTCGAGCGGGACGCCCTGCGCCTCGATCGCCTCCCGCCCGCCCTCCGCGCGATCGACGAGGGCGAGGCAGGCGACCGGCTCGAGCTTCTCCACCCGGCACCGCTCGATCGCCTTGAGCGCGCTTCCACCGGTGGTGACGACGTCCTCGATGACGACGACGCGGCTCCCGTCGGGGATGGTCTTCCGCCCCTCGATCCACTGCCCGGTGCCGTGACCCTTCGGTTCCTTTCGGACCACGTACGCGTCGACGGGCTCGCCCTCGAGGAAGCTCGTGAGCGCGATCGCGCTCGCGATGGGGTCCGCGCCGAGGGTGAGGCCGCCCACCCCGCGCACCAGCGGCCTGATCTTGCGGACGCGATCGAAGAGGAGCCGCCCCACGAGCGCGTGGCCCTCGGCGGTGAGCGCGGTGCGCTTGCAGTCGATGTAGAAGTCGCTCTCCTTCCCGGAGGCGAGCACGACCTTCCGCCGCTCGAACGAGAGCGCACGCAGGAGCTCGAGCAGGCGCACCCGGTCGCCTTCGAGGCTCATCGACGGTCCTCCAGGTGCGCGAGCAGCTCGGCCACGTACCTCGCCTGCTCCACGATCATCCGCCGGCCCTCCCGGGGCAGGTCCGCCCAGGACGCGAACGCGAGCGCCAGATCCTGGTTCACCTCGTACATCCTCTGCGCCAGCTCGCGGGCGAGGTCTTCCGGGGTCACCTCGACGGTGGCCTCGCCGCTTGCGGCCTCCCCGCCGGGCTCCGTCTCCTCGCTCGCCTCCGGCTCCTCGCCCGCGGCGTCCTCGGCCGTCTCCGCGCCGGACGAGGCGCGCTCCGCCCACTCGAGGAAGCGCTCGCGCAGCCTCGGATCGACGGGCGCACGCGCGAGCGCGTCCGGCAGGACCTCCTCCGCCCACGCCGCCCGGCCCGCCGCGGCGAGGCGCTCCCGCAGCGCCTCGAGCTCGCTCGCGAGGAGCGGCTCCGCGAGGAGCGCCTGCGTGAGCGCGATGCCCCACGCGTCGTCGTCGTCGAGCGTCTCGTGGACGCGGGCCAGGATCCGATCGCGCGCGAGCATGCGCACCGCCGCGACGCGTCGGAACCCGGCGACGAGCTGCAGCGGGGGGCCGCCCGCGGGCGTGCCGGGGAGCGGCCGCACCTCCACGGGGACGAGCTGGCCGAGCCTGCCGATCGACGCCGCGAGCGGGGCGATGTCGCCCTCGTCGCGGAGCCGGAAGGTCGCGTCGTCGGACAGCTCGGAGAGCGGCACGAACCGCACGGCGCCGGTCGCGTGAGCGGGCGCCGTCGTTCGCGGCTCGAGCTCCATTCCGCCAGTCTACTACTTGCGCTTCACGATGACCTTGCGCTTCACCGCCCCCATCGCCACGGGCGCGGGGGGCGCCGGCGGGATGGGCAGCTTCGGCGCGGCGGCCACGGCCGTCTTCTCCTCGGCCTTCTTCGGCTCGGGCTTGGCGGCGAGCTTGCCCACCGGCCGCAGCGCCGGGCGGGCCGGGACGGCGCGGGCGGCGCGCGGGAGGCGCTCGCCCTCGATGTCCACCTCGCCCATGTCGATGCGGCCGCGGAAGCTGGCGCCGTCGACGATGATCACGCGGGGCGCGGCGATGTCGCCGACCATCCGCCCTTCCTTCGTGATCTCGACGGACTCGGTGGCGGTGACGTTCCCCACCACCACGCCCGCGATGACGCAGTTCTTGACCTGGACCTCGGCCTTCACGATGCCGGTCGGCTCGACGACGAGCGTCTTCGTGAGGGTGAGCGTGCCCTCCACGCGGCCGCGGACCGTGAGGTCCTCGTCGCCGTTGAGGGAGCCCGAGATGAGGATCGATTCGCCGATGATGGTGGTGCCGTCAGTGGTCGCCACGGTCACTTCCCCTTCGCTTCCTTGACGTCCATGTCGACGTTGCCCTTGAACACTGCCCCGTCCGCGATGAGGATGCGCGGCGCGCGGATGTCGCCGACCACCTTGCAGTCGGCCTTCAGCTCGACCTTGTCGCTCGCGGCGATGTTCCCGGTGACCTGGCCCGAGACCTCGACGTTCGCGGTCTCGATGTCGGCCTCGATCACGCCGGAGCCCTCGACGAACAGGCTCTCCTTGAGGCTGATGCGGCCCTTCACCGTGCCCTGGATGACGAGATCCTCGTCGCCCGAGATCTCGCCGTCGATCACGATCGAGCTGCCGATCACCGTATGCGCGCCGCTGCGCGGCGCGGGGACCTTCTCGATGCCCGCCATGTGTGTGCGTCCTCCGGAGCTTTCACCGCGCGAGAGGCGCAGGGGAAGCGAGACCTCGGCAGGATAGAAGGCAGCTTCGGGTCACGTCAATGTCCGGGGCGCGCGCGGTGGGAGGCGCACTCCGCCCGCGATGGCGCCGGCGCCTCCGCCGCGTCGGCCCGCCTCAGCTCGCTGCGCCTGCGCGGGCGTGAGCGCGTGCAGACAGCCAGGCGACCGCCTCGCCGATCGGCTCCGCGCGGCGCACCTCGTTGAAGATCTCGTGTCGGAAGCCCTCGTACACCTGGATGCGCTTGTCGGTGGACGCCGCCGCGTCCACGAACGCCCGCGCCGCCGCGGCGTCGGCGATGCGGTCGTCCCCGCCCGCGAGCACGAGGAGCGGCGCGTGGAACTCGCGCGCGCGGCGCAGCACGTCGATCTGCGCGCGGAGCGACTCGTCGAACCAGCGCGGCGTCGTCTTGCGCCCGTAGAGCGGGTCGCGCGCCGTCCAGCGCTGCATCTCCTCGTCGCTCGTCAGCGTGGCGATGTCGAGGCCCGCGTCCACGGGCAGCCAGGGCACGACGCGCCCGATGAGCCGCGCCATGAACACCTTCCCCGCGGGCGGCTTCAGCGCGAGGCGGAAGTACGGCGAGGAGAAGACGAACCCGGCGACGTGCTTGCCGCGCGACATGCCCCAGAGCGCCGCCACGAGCGCGCCGTGGCTGTGCGCCACCACGAAGAGCTGATCTCCGGCGACGCCGTCCTGCGAGAGCTTCGCCACGAACGCGTCGAAGTCGGCGAGGTTGTCCTGGAACGAGTCGACGTGCCAGCGCCGCCCGTCCGACTGGCCGTGGCCGCGGAGGTCGACGAGCGCGACCTGGAAGCCCGCCCGCACGAGCGCGGAGGTGAGCGCGGGGTAGCGCCCCGCGTGATCGCCGCCGCCGTGGAGCACCGCGACCGTGGCGCGCGCGCCGGACGGCGTGTAGCGCTGCCAGAACAGCCGCAGGTGGTCCGCCGAGTTGAGGAAGCCCTCCTCGTGCCGCGCCTCGGCCTCGCTCGGGAACGTCGGCAGCATGGGTGCGGACCGTAGCGGCCGTCGCTGGGCGGGTCAAGGAAAGCGGGGGCCTCACCGGTCATGCGTAGCCGGTAAGGAGCGACCGGGCACATATCGCTTCGCGATA
>DASSQM010000487.1:0-10782 GCA_035702465.1 Anaeromyxobacter sp.
GGAGACCTCCGCCGGCCGCGCCCGGGCGATCACGTCCGCGAGGCCGTCCAGGATGCGCGCGAGCCGCTCCGGCACGGGCGCGTCGTCGGGCTCGAGCACGCCGGACTCGAGGAGCGCGAGGCGCCCCGCCGTCCGCTCGACGACCCCGTACCCGCAGCGCCGCGAGCCGGGATCGATGCCGAGGACGATCACGCGGGCATGGTACCAGAGCCTGAACCGGCGTCCAGCGGTCGGCCGGACGCGCGCGGCGAGACCTTCACGAGCGAGACGACGGCCGCGAGGACCGCGAGGAGCGCGCCGGCGCGGAGCGCGAGCGCGTAGCCGCGGAGGAACTCCGGCCCCGAGGCGTCCTGCCCGGCGCGGAGCGAGAACAGCGCGCCCGCCGTCGCGACGCCGACGGCCATCCCGGCGTTCCGCGCGGTGGCGAGGAGCCCGCCGCCCGACCCGAGGCGGGCGCGCGGCAGCGAGCCCATCACCGTGGCGTTGTTCGGCGCCTGGAACATGCCCATCCCGAAGCCGGCGACGAAGAGGCGCCCCGACACGCCCCAGACCGGCGTGCCAGGTCCCGCGAGCGAGAGCGCGAACAGCGCGCCGGCGAGCACGATCATCCCGAGCACCGGGAGCAGCCGCCCGCCGAACCGGTCCGCGAGCCACCCCGCGAACGGCGACGAGACCGAGAGCGCGACGGGAACCGAGGCGAGGAAGAGCCCCAGCCTCCCCGGCGGCAGGCCGTGCACCCGCGCGAGCAGGAACGGCGTGAGGAACGTCTGCGAGAACATCGCGGCGTACGAGAGGAAGCCCGCCACGAGCCCGAGCGTGAACGTCGGGATCCGGAAGATGGCGAGGTCGACGAGCGGCCCGCCCGCCCCGCCGCCGCGCGGGAGGATGCGCAGCGCCCACGCCGCGCCGGCGATCCCGACGGGCACGTTCACGTAGAAGACCCAGCGCCAGGAGAGGTGCGAGAGGATGAGCCCGCCGATCGGCGGCCCGAGCGTGAGCCCGAGCGCGACGGTCGAGCCGATCGCGCCGAGGGCGCGGCCGCGCATGCGCGCGGGGAACGACGCGGTCACCACCGCCGGCCCGATCGCCATCATCGCGCTCGCCCCGAGCGCCTGCAGCACGCGCGCCGCGACGAGCGTCTCGAGCGCGTGCGCGCGCCCGCAGAGCGCGGAACCGAGCGTGAAGACGACGAGCCCGCCCGTGTAGACCGTCCGGTACCCGAGCCGGTCCCCCACCCGCCCCAACACGATGAGCGTGAGCGTGATGGCGAGCAGGTACGCGTTCACGATCCACTCGAGCTCGTGCACCTGCGCGCGGAGCTCCGCGCCGAGCGTGGGCAGCGCGACGTTGACGATGTTGCCGTCGAGCGTCGCCATCACGGTGCCGATCGCGACGACGGAGAAGGCGACCCAGGGACTGCGGGCGGGCGCACCTCCGGCCGCGGGGGCTTGCTCACGGGCGGTGGTGGCGCGCTGATCCATTTCTCGGGTCGGTGTCGGGGTCGGGGTCGAGGTCGGGGTCGTGGTCGCGGTCGCGGTCGGGGTCGTGGTCGGGGTCGCGCTCGGGTCCGCCGTCGAGGTCCTACTCGGAACCTCCTCAGCTCGCCGCCGGCGGGAACAGCGTCGGGTGCTCCGCCAGCACGATGCGCCGGAGCCGCGGGAGCGCCACGTGGAACGCCGCGCTCGCGAGGAGCACGACCGCCCCGCCGACCTGGAGCGTGCGCGCCGCGCCGATGTGGCCCGCCCCGAAGCCCGCCGCGAGCGAGCCGAACGGCGTCACGCCCACGAACAGCGTCGAGAACATCCCCATGACCCTCCCGCGCAGCTCGTTCGGCGCGAGCCCCTGCAGGAGCGTCATGGTCCCCGCCATCTGCGTGATGAAGCCGAAGCCGGCGACTGCGAGCGCGGCGGCCGAGACGGCCGGATCGCGCGAGACGCCGAGGCCGAGCACGCCGAGCCCGAGGAGCGTCGCGCCCAGCGCGACGCGGCGCCCCAGGCCGCGGAGCCCCTTGCGAAGGAGGAGCCCGACGGCGCCGACCAGCGCGCCCGCCCCCGCGCACGCGAGGAGGACGCCGTAGAGGCGCGGCCCGCCGTGGAGCACGTCGGACGCGAGCACCGGGAGCAGCGTCTGGTACGGCATGGCGAAGAAGCTCGAGAACGCGAGGAGTGCCAGCAGCGCCCGCACGTGCGACGTCCGGCCGGCGTAGGCGAGCCCTTCGAGGAGGTGCGCCCGGTGGCCCATCGTCGCCGGCGGCTGCGGCGGCGGGCGCATCACGAGGAGCGCCCAGTACGTCCCGACGAAGCTCGCCGCGTTGAGCGCGAACGCCCAGCCCTCGCCCACCGAGGCCACGACGACGCCGGCGAGCGAAGGCCCGACGACGCGCGCCGCGTTCACGATCGAGGAGTTGAGCGCGATGGCGTTCGGCATGTCCGCGCCGGCGATGTCCGCGAGGAGCGCTTGCCGCGCGGGGATCTCGAACGCGTAGGTCATCCCGAGCATGGCGGCGAGGACCATCACGTGCCACGGGCGCACGAGGCCGGTGAGCGTGAGCACGGCGAGGAGCGTCGCCTGGACGATGGCGTTCGTCTGCGTGGCGAGCACCACCCGGCGGCGCGGGTGGCGGTCCGCGAGCGAGCCGGCCCAGATGCCGAACAGGAACACGGGCGCCGAGCCCAGGAAGTTCACGAGCCCGAGCGCCTCGGACGAGCGCGTGAGCCGCCAGACGAGCCAGGACTGGGCGACGGACTGCATCCACGTGCCGGCGAGCGAGACCGCCTGCCCGGCGAAGAAGAGGCGGAGGTCGCGCTTGGCGAGCGAGCGGAGCGCGTGAGGCCAGCGGGGGGCCTTCCCCGAGCCCGTCGAACGGGGGCCGCCCGGCGCCGCCGCGCCCTCCTCGCCCGCGATCGTCGAGCGGGCCGCCCCGTCCTCGCCGCCGGCGCCGTCCGTCCGCATGAGGTCCCGGTCAAAACTGGATCTGCGCGCCCATCTCGACCACCCGGTTCGGCGGCAGCCGGAAGAACGAGCTCGCGGTCTGGGCGTTGCGCGCCATCACGATGAACAGGCGCTTCCGCCAGGACGCCATGCTCGACGGGCCGGTGGGGAGGAGCGTCTCGCGGCCCAGGAAGTACGTCGTCTCCATGGGGACGATGCGGAGCTTCGGCCCCGGGATGGCGCGCTTCGGGATCGACTCGAGCATGGCCGGCACGTCCGGGGTCTCCATGAAGCCGTACCGCGAGACGACCTGGACGAAGCCGGACCCGAGCTCGCGGACCGTCACCCGCTCCGCCTCGGGCACGCTCGGGATCTCCTCGGTGACGAGCGAGGCGAGCACCACCCGCTCGTGCAGGACCTTGTTGTGCTTCAGGTGGTGGAGCAGCACGGGCGGGACGTTCTCGACGTTGCTCGTGAGGAACACCGCCGTGCCCGGCACCCGCACCGGGTTCTTGCGGCCGATCTCCGCGAGGAAGAGCGGGAGCGGCAGGCCGGCGTCGCGGAGCTGCGCCGCGAGCACCTGCCGGCCGCGCTTCCAGGTCGAGAGCAGCGTGAAGACGAGCGCGCCCGCGGCGAGCGGGAACCAGCCGCCCTCCTCGATCTTGACGACGTTCGCGCCGAAGAACGCGAGGTCCACCGCGAGGAACACGAGCGTGAGCGGCCACGCCTTCCAGCGCGGCCAGCGCCACTGATCGCGCGCCACGCGGTGGAAGAGGAGCGTCGTGATCCCCATGGTGCCGGTCACGGCGATGCCGTACGCGGCGGCGAGGTTCGAGGAGCTCTCGAACCCGAGCACGAGCGCGACGGTCGCGAGGCCGACGGCCCAGTTCACCTCGGGGATGTAGATCTGGCCGATCTCCGTCCGCGAGGTGTGCCGGATGGTGACGCGCGGCGAGTAGCCGAGCTGCACCGCCTGCTGCGTGAGCGAGAACGCCCCCGAGATGAGGGCCTGCGACGCGACGATGGCCGCCGCGGTGGCGATGGCGATCATCGGGTACAGCGCCCACTCCGGCGCGAGCAGGTAGAAGGGGTTCCGTGCCGCGGTCGGGTCACGCAGGAGGGCGGCGCCCTGCCCCATGTAGTTGAGGACGAGCGCCGGCATGGCGACGCCGAGCCACGCCACGCGGATGGGCCGCTTCCCGAAGTGGCCCATGTCCGCGTACAGCGCCTCGGCGCCCGTGATCACGAGCACCACCCCGCCCAGCACGAGGAACCCGTGCCCGCCGTGGCGGGCGAAGAACCGGATGCCCTCCGCCGGGCTCACCGCGCGGAGGATTCCGGGGTCGAGCAGGATGCCCCGGACGCCGAGGAGCGCGATCGAGACGAACCAGAGCACCATGATGGGCCCGAACACGGCCCCCACCGTCGCGGTCCCGCGCTTCTGGAAGAGGAAGAGGAGGAGGAGGATGACCACCGTGATCGGCACGACCAGGTGTGCGAGCGGCGGTGCCGCCACCGCGACGCCCTCGATCGCGCCGAGCACCGAGATGGCCGGCGTGATGACGCCGTCGCCGTACAGGAGGGCCGCGCCGAAGAGCCCCAGGATGAGCAGCACGCGGCGCCCGGCCCTGCTCGTCTCCGTCTGGCCCACGAGCGCCATCAGCGCGAGGATCCCCCCCTCGCCGCGGTTGTCCGCGCGCATGACGAACGCGAAGTACTTGAAGGTGACGACGAACGCGAGCGCCCAGAAGACGAGCGAGACGACGCCGATCACGTTCGCCGGCTCGGGCGGGACGCCGTGGGGCCCGCCGAAGCACTCCTTGAGCGCGTAGAGGGGGCTCGTGCCGATGTCGCCGTAGACGACCCCGAGCGCGCCGAGCGCGAGCTTCGCGAGCGCGCTGCCCGTGGGCGCCGCGCGGGGCCGCGGGTGCAGCGTTCCGGGGAGGGGCGTGGGGGACGCCGCGGGGGGAGGCGTCGCGACGGGCTCTGATGACGTGCTGTCGGCCATCCGGTCGGAAAGAGGGCGGTCACGTAAGCAGATCCAGGACCGGCCGTCGAGAACCGTGGGGGCGCCGCCCCCATCCCATTGTCATCATTGGGTTCCCTCGTCCGGCGGACCAACGCCGAGCGCCTCGCCGCCGGGGCAGGTATCTTGCGCCGCCGACAATGCCGCAGCAGCGCTCCCTCCTGCGGGCCGAGCTCGGCCCGCTCCTCCGCCTGGCCCTGCCGCTCGCCGTCGCGCAGGCCGGCCAGGCGCTCATGGGCGTCGTCGACACGGCGGTG
Source organism: Anaeromyxobacter sp. (assembly GCA_035702465.1). Lineage (GTDB taxonomy): Bacteria > Myxococcota > Myxococcia > Myxococcales > Anaeromyxobacteraceae > Anaeromyxobacter. Next base: position 5,215 of record DASSQM010000487.1, read on the forward strand.
GTCGGGAGGGCCGGGGCGCAACAGCTCGCCGGCGCGGGGCTCGGGAACGCGCTCTTCATGGCCCTCGCCATCTTCGGGATGGGGGTCATGCTCGGCATCGATCCCCTCATCTCGCAGGCGATCGGCGCAGGCGAAGCGCCGCGCGCCCGCCGCGTCCTCTGGCAGGGGATGTGGCTCGCCTGCGTGATCTCGGTGGTCCTGGCCGTGCCGTTCGCGCTCGCGCCGCGCGCGCTCGTGCCGCTCGGCATCGATCCGGCGGTCGCGGCCGAGGCGAGCAGGTACCTCTGGTGGCGGCTCCCGGGGCTGCCGTTCCTGCTCGCGTTCATGGCGGGGCGCGCGTACCTCCAGGCCCTCGGCTCGGTGCGGCCCATGGTCGTGGCGACCGTCGTCGCGAACGTCGCGAACCTGCCGCTCGACGTGCTCTTCGTCTTCGGGGGCGCGGCGCTGCCGCCCGCCGCGTGGCCGCTCACGGCCGCGCCGGCGATGGGCGCGGGCGGCGCGGCGCTCGCCTCGAGCCTCGTCTCGGTGCTCCAGCTCGGCATCCTCGCGCTGGCGATCCGCGCGACGAGGCTCGACGGCGGTCCCGTCCCGGTGGGCGCGGATCCGCGCGAGATCGCCCGCGCGGTGCGCGTCGGGCTGCCGGTGGGGCTGCACATGGGCGCCGAGGTCGGCATCTTCGCGCTGGTCGGCTTCCTCGCGGCGCGGCTCGGCGCGATCCCGCTCGCGGCGCACCAGCTCGCCATCTCGATGGCGAGCCTCACGTTCACCGTCGCGGTCGGCATCGGCAACGCCGGATCGGTCCGCGTCGGCTGGGCCGTCGGCGCGCGCGACCGCGAGGGCGCGCGGCGGGCGGGCCTCGCCGCGTTCGGCGCGGGGGCGGCGTTCATGTCGCTCGGCGCGCTCGCCTTCTTCCTCTTCCCCGCGCAGATCGCGCGGCTCATGACCGACGACCCCGCGCTCATCGCCGCGGCGGTGCCGCTGCTCCGCGTGGCTGCGGTGTTCCAGATCTCGGACGGCGTGCAGGGCGTCGGCGCGGGCGTCCTGCGCGGCGCGGGCGAGACGCGCTTCACGTTCGCGGCGAACATGGCCGGGCACTGGGCGCTCGGCTTCCCCGCGGCCGTGCTGCTCGGGTTCGCAGCGGACATGGGAGTGGTGGGGCTCTGGTGGGGATTCGTGCTGGGGCTCTCCGCGGTGGGGGCGGCGCTGCTCGTGCGGTTCCTGCGGGTCTCCGGCCGGGAGATCGTGCCCGTCGTCGAGCGCGCCTGATCGTCCCCGTCGTCGAGCGCGCCCGAGGTGGGGCGGCGTCCCACCGGCTGCCACGATCGCCGCACGCGCGGCCGGTCTCCTCGGCGTGAAAAGCTTGCCTTCGCGGCGCGCGCCTGCTGTGCTTTCCATCACGGAGAGTGGGGGCCGAGCCAGTCGCCCGGCGCGCCGCTCAGGGGGATCCACGATGACGCGCCCGCTCGCTCCACCGTTCCGCTACCTCGGCCGCCTCGCGGCCGCCCTCGCGCTCGCGGCGGTGTCCACGCCCGCGCTCGCCGCCGATGTCGCGCATCCGCACGAGCAGGAGGTGCGCCGCGCCGCCTCGGCGTTCTCGGCGCTGGAGCACGCGGACGTCGCGAAGCTGTCGCGCGTGCTCGAGCAGCTGGTCCAGGACCGGACCCTCGTCGACGCGTTCCTCGCCCGCGACCGCCGGAAGCTCCTCGCCCTCGCGAAGCCCACGTTCGACATCATGAAGGAGGTCGATCAGGTCACTCACTGGTACTTCATCGGCACCGATCGCAAGTGCTTCCTGCGCGTTCACAAGCCCGACGAGCACGGCGACCTCATCGATCGGGACACGCTCTCGATGGCGATCGCGAAGGGCGACCTCGGATACGGCAAGGAGCTCGGAAAGACCGCCTTCGCGCTCCGCGTGGTGCGGCCGATCCGCAGGGACGGAAAGCTCGTCGGGTACATGGAGCTCGGCGAGGAGATCGACCACTACTTCGATCGGATGAAGGCGCAGACGGGGGACGACTTCGGCCTCCTCGTCGACAAGGGGCACATCGACCGCAAGGAGCTCGCGCGCGTCCGCGACGACGATCGATGGGACGAGCGGCCCGACGTCGTCCTCATCCACAGCACGGTCTGGGACGAGAACAGGGTCGCGGTCGGGATGCCGCTCGCGAAGCTCCCCGCCGACGGCACCTTCGTGGGCGAGTGGGACGACGGGCCGAGGACGTACGTGGGCGGCGCGTTCCCGGTGAAGGACGCGGCGGGCCTCGTCGTCGGGGCGCTCTTCGTGCGCCACCAGATCGCCGGGCCGCCTCCCCGGGCGGCCGCCGCGGCGCGGAGGTAGCGGCGGGGCGGTTCCGGAGCTCCCACGGCGTGCGGGGGCTGCGGGCCGCGTCCCGATCGTCGCGCACCGGCCGCCGGATCTCGCGCGGGCCGCGGCGCTCGGCCCCATTGACGTTCCGTTCAGGCGCTGGAAGCCTCTCGCGCGGGAGGGAGCCCATGGCGAACGCTCGAAGGAAGCGGAACGCGCCGGCGCGCAGGCCGGCGGGGCGCGCGGCGAAGACGGCGAAGGCGCCGGCAAGAGCGCCGAGGTCCGGCGCGAGGGCGCGGGGCGGCCCGTCGAGGCGGCCCTCCGGCGCGCGGCGCGGCGCGGCGGCGCCGGCGTTGCCCGTGCCGGATTGCCTCGTCGCGGCCACGGAGGAGCCGGCCGTGGTCGAGGTCCCCGCCCGCGCAGCGGTGACGATCGACGGGGCGGGGCCGCCCGACGACCCCGCGTTCGGGAGGAGCATCGGCGCGCTCTACGGCGCGGCGTACGGCCTCAAGTTCGCGCGGAAGGCGTCCGGCGCCACGTTCCGGATCGGGCCGCTCGAGGGCCGCTGGTGGGCCGAGGGAGCGGCGGAGGGGCTCCGCGCGCCGCGCGAGACGTGGCGGTGGCGGCTGCGCATCGGCGTCCCGGACGACGTGACGGTGGAGGAGCTCGCCCGCGTGGTCTCGGCCGCCGTCGCGCGCAAGGGCGGCAAGCTCGAGGGGAGCGAGGAGGCGCGGAGGGTCCGCGTGGAGCGCATCGCGCCGGCGCGCCTCGGGCGCATCCTGCACGTGGGCCCGTACTCCGAGGAGCCGAGGAGCTTCGAGCGGCTCGACGCCGCCGTCGCGGCGGCCGGGCTCCGGCCGGCGCCGTCCCACCTCGAGATCTACCTGTCGGATCCGCGCCGGACGGCGGCGGCGCGGCTGCGGACGGTGCTGCTGCGCGAGCTGGCGTAGCGGATCCCGCCGCCACCCGATCGTGTCGCCCCGAGATACCCCCGCCCCGAGCGGGAGCGCGGGCTGGGATCGTGCCCTCCTTCCACCAGCGCGGGAGGTCGCGATGCGCTTCACGAAGCACCCCGCGGTCGTCTTCGCCGTCGTCTTCGTCGCCTGCCGGACGTCCGGCGCCGTGCCGCGCCCCGCTCCGCCGGCGCAGCCGCAGCCCGTGTCGTGGGCGGATCCCGCCCGCGTCGAGAAGCTCGTCACGGCCGCGGCGGGACTCGAGAACGTGGTCGCGGAGCTCGCCGAGAAATCCGGGGCGCCCGGGGTCGCCGTGGGCGTCGTGGCGGACGGACGGCTCGCTTGGTTCGAGGCAGTGGGCGTCCGCGACGTGAAGAGCCGCGCGCCGGTGGACCAGGACACCGTCTTCCGCATCGCGTCGATGACGAAGGCGTTCGTCGTCGCGGCGGTGCTGCGCTTGCGCGACGAGGGGAAGCTCTCGCTCGACGATCCCGCGGAGAAGCACCTCCCCGAGCTGCGGGGCCTCGCGTATCCGACGCGCGACTCCCCCCGAATCACCGTCCGTCACCTCCTGTCGCATGCGAGCGGGCTCCCCGAGGACAACGCCACGGGAGACCTGAAGCTGCCGATGCCCGAGGCGGAGTTCGACCGGCTGCTCGCCGCGGGCTTCTCCTTCTCGTCGGCGCCGGGCTCGCAGTTCGAGTACTCGAACCTCGCGTTCGCGCTCGCTGGACGGATCGTGACGCGCGTGAGCGGCATGCGCGTCCAGGACTACGTATCGCGCAACCTCCTCGCCCCCCTCGGCATGCTGTCGACGCGCTGGAACGGCTCCGAGGTCCCCGCAGAGCACCGGGCCCACGGCTACGGACGCAAGGGATCCGCGATGCCCTCGGCCGGCCTCGCCAAGTACGAGGACGAGGGCCTGCACGAGGAGGAGGCGCTCGGCGACGGCGCCTTCGCGGCGCCCGCCGGCCTGTGGACCTCTCCGCGCGACTATGCACGCTGGGTCGCGTTCCAGCTCTCCGCGTGGCCGCCCCGCGACGCTCCGGATGGCGGCCCGGTGCGACGCGCGTCCCTGCGCGAGGCGCAGGAGGTCCAGCGGGCGCTCCCGGTGAGCGTCGAGCGCGACCATCGGGGGGAGCTCGACGTCGATGCCGGTGGCTACGGCCTCGGCTGGTGGGTGATCTCGAACTGCAGCTTCGAGCGAATGCTCACGCACTCCGGGCTCCTGCCGGGCTACGGGTCCTACGTCTTCCTCCTGCCGGAGCACGGGGTCGGTCTCTTCGCGATGACGAACCTCACGTACACCTCCGGCCGGAACCTCGTGCGAACGCTCGCGCGCGAGCTCGGCGCCCGCGGAGTGCTGCCGAAGCGGCCTGTCGGGCTCTCGCCGGCGCTCGCGCGGACGTGCGGGGCGATCATCGACCTCCTCGCTACCTGGGATCCGGAGCGCGCCGCCGCGATGTTCGACGCGAGCTACGGATCGTACGAGCCGCTCGACAAGCTCCGCGCTCGCCTCGGGGGCGTCGCGCGCGCCCATGGTGCCTGTCGCCCGGCCGCGGATGCGGACCCGGAGAATGCGATGCGCGGCCGGATGCGGCTCGCGTGCGAGCGCGGCCAGGTGGACGTGTCCGTCGAGCTGACCTCCGACGTTCCGCCGCGGATCCAGTCGCTGGTGCTCGACTCCTTCCTCCCGCCGACGCCCGCCCTCGCCGCGGCCGGAGAGGCCGCGACCGGCCTCCTCGCACGTTGGGAGGACGGCGCCGCAGCAGGCCTCTTCGCGCCGCGCGCCGACCTCGCGGCCGTCCGCGCCAGCTTCGCGCGCGTCACGCGGAACCAGGGAGCCTGCGCGCTGTCGCGCGCCGTGAAGAGCGACGGCGCGGCGAGAGCCACCTTCCTCCTCGCCTGCGAGCGGGGGGAGGCTCATCTCGACGTCGAGCTGGACCCCGCGACGGGCCGCGCCGCGACGGTCGCGGCGTCGACGGCGCCGGGGACGATGCGGTGCCCGCTCTGACGAATGCGCCTTCGACTGCCGCAGCCGTGGGAGGACCTCGGCCACACCGCCGACGTCGGCGTCCGCGTCCGCGGCGCCTCCGCGGAGGAGGCGCTCGCGCGCCTGGCGCTCGCGTTCGGGACGCTCGTCACCGGTGGTGACGCCCCGCCGGCCGAGCGGGAGGAGCGCGTCGCTACCGCGCCCGGCGGCGGCTTCGCCGACGCCGCCGTGGCGCTCCTGCGCGAGCTCCTCTTCCGCTTCGCGACCGAGCGCCTCGTCCCGGCGGAGGTCGAGGTCCACCGCGTCGGCCCGGG
>DASSQM010000488.1:0-4304 GCA_035702465.1 Anaeromyxobacter sp.
CGTCGGGCGCGTGCAGCGCGCGGCGCAGCTCGGTCGCGAGCTCGCCCGCGCGGATCGGGTCGAGCTGGAGCAGGATCTCGCGGACGCCGCCGCGGTTCTCCTTCACCCAGCGCCGGAGCTCCTCGTCCACGGGGGCGCGCAGGCCGAGCCTCACGAGGAGCCGGTGGAGGCGTCCGCTTGGTGGGTCGATCCGCCGCCCGCGCCGGTCGCGCGCGTCCTTGATCTGATCGAGGCGGCGCGCGTTCTTGAGCTTCAGCCACTCCTCCGCGTACTGCCTGCCGACGAGGATGCCGCGCCGGCCCTTCGGGATGCGCTCGCCCTCCTTCACCTCGGCGAGCGGGAACGCCTCGAAGAACGCCTCCGGATCCGTCCCGACGTAGCGGATGAAGGTGAACGCGTTCTCCATCGCCGCCGGGGCGACGCGGTTCTCGAGGAACTCGAGGCCGCCATAGCGGTCCTTCTCGAACGCCGTCCAGAACTCGTCCTTCGCGGCCTCGCCCACGGCCCGGTACTCTTCGCGACGGCCCTGGATCTCGCGGCTGTCGAGGTCCGCGATGGCGCGCGCGGCGCCGAGGTCCTGGCCGAGCAGCGAGAGCATGCGCCGCACGTGCGCGACGTGGGCTTCGTAGAGGCGGCGGCGCTCCGGCCCGTCGTCGCCCGCGTCCATGCGGCGGACGTCCTCCCGGAGCTTCTCCAGGGCCGCGTCGAGCGTGGTGGGGGTCGCCACCATGGCCTGGTGGATGCCCATGGGCACGACCTCCCGGACGTTCGGGACCTTCTCGAGGACGGCCTTCACCCGCGAGAAGTCCTCGATCGGCTCGAGCATGGACTCGCCGCGGAGGCCCGCGTACAGCTCGAGGTCGCCCTCGGAGCGGGCGTCGTAGACCTGCACGTGCCCGCCGAGGCTGCCCTGGATCGACGTGCGCATGCCGCGGTCGATCGATTCGAGGAGCGACGAGCCGACGACGACGATCATCGAGCCCACGAGCACGATGGCGCCGAGGATCGCGGTGCGCACCGGCGCCGCGGTCAGGTTCCGGAAGGCGATCCGCAGGAGGATGCGGACCGCGTCGCGGCCCGGCAGCATCAGCGCCCTCCCGCCGCGGCCCCGGCGGGCTCGCGCGCCGCGATGCGCCCGTCGGCGATGCGCACCACCGCGTTCGCGTGCGACATGACCTTCGGGTCGTGCGTCGAGAAGATGAACGTCGTCCCGTCGCGCCGGTTCATGTCGCGCATGAGGTCGATGATGTTCGCGCCGGTGGCGGAGTCGAGGTTCGCGGTGGGCTCGTCGGCGAGCACGAGCTTCGGGCGCGTCACGAGGGCGCGGGCGATGGCCACGCGCTGGCGCTGGCCGCCGGAGAGCTCGCTCGGCCGGTGGCGCGCGTGGTCGGCGAGGCCGACCGCCTCGAGGAGCCCCTGCACCCGCGCGCGCCGCTCGCCCTTCGAGAGCGTGCCCTGGAGGAGGAGCGGGAACTCGACGTTCTGGAACAGCGAGAGCACCGACACGAGGTTGAAGCTCTGGAAGATGAAGCCGATGGTGCGCAGCCTGAGGTCCGTGAGCGCGCGCTCCGACAGCCGGCTCGTGTCCTGCCCGTTCACGAGCACCGTCCCCGACGTCGGCGTGTCCACGCAGCCGACGAGGTTGAGGAGCGTGGTCTTGCCGGAGCCGGACGGGCCCGCGATGGAGAGGAACTCTCCCTCGTCGACGTCGAGCGTGACGTCGCGCAGCGCGGGCACGACCGTCCGGCCGAGCATGTAGTCCTTGGAGACGTTGCGTACCGAGACGATGGCGCTCATCGGGATCCTTCCGCGGAGCGTAGATATACCAGCGTCCGCCGAATCCGCGAGGTCGAGGTCGGGATCGAGGTCGGGGTCGGGGTCGAGCGGTCCGTCGGCCCGTCAGCGAGCCGACGGATCGCCTGCGTGCCGCTGGTTGTACGCGTTCACCGCCGCGATCCGCCGCTCGTCGCCCTGGCGGATGAGCCCGATTCCGGCGGCGAGGGCGGCCACGCCACCCGCCGTGATCCAGACGCCTCGCCGGTTCGGCGCCCTCTCCTGGCCCGGCTGGGCTTCCAGGCCCGCCGCAAAGACATCCATCGTGAAGAAGAGGAGGCCGACGGGAATGGCGACGACGCCCAGGACCGAGAGCGCCCGTCCCCCGTCCGCCATGTTCGTCCCGGAGACCGCCTGCGCGTAGAGGTCGGGATCCTTCGCCAGCAGGAGCAGGACCTTGTCGCGCTCCGGCGGGGCGACCGAGAGATCCGGCGCTCCTGCTCGCTGGCCTCCGCCGTCCGCGGCGGCGGGGGCAGCCGCCGAAAGGGCGACGGCGAGGGCGGCTCCTCCGATCGCTCGACGCATCTCGAGACCTCCCGGTGTGGTGGCGCGTTCCGGCGTCGCGCATCAGTCGTCCTGCCGCACCACCGCGACGGCGAACCCGCCCGGCTCCTCCTCGCGCGCGTGGATCGTCCACGGCCGGCAGCAGACCGGGCAGTCCTCCACGTAACTCTGCTCCTCGCCGCCGCTCGGGTCGACGAAGATCGTCACGGCCTCGCCGCAGTAGGGGCACTCGATCTCGATGTCCACGCAGGCCGCCGTTATAGTCGCTCCGTGGCGCGGAAACCCTTCAACGACGCCTTCTCGAAGCTGAAGGATCTCGCCCGGGCGCGCCCGCCCGCCGAGCGGCCGCCGCCGCCGGCGCCGCCACCCGAACCCGCGCCGCAGCGGGAGCGATCCGAGGAGGAGCTGTTCGAGGAGGCGATGGCGGGCGTCCGGCCGACGAAGCGTGGCCCGGACGTCGTCGCGCCGCGCCCGCCGCGCGGCGCGCCCGAGACCTTCTGGCACCCCGACCTCGAGGCCATCGACGAGCTCCGCGCGATCGTGTCGGGCGACGCGCCGTTCGACCTCTCGGACACGGACGAGTTCATCGAGGGCAGGATCGCGGGGCTCGACCAGCACGTCGTCCGCAAGCTGCGCAACGGCGAGTTCGCGGTGCAGGGCCACGTGGACCTGCACGGGATGACGCGCGAGGAGGCGAAGCGCGCGGTGGAGCTGTTCCTGCGCGCGTCGCGCCACGCGGGCAAGCGGTGCGTCCTCGTGGTGCACGGCCGCGGGCTGCACTCGAAGGACCAGCTCCCCGTCCTCAAGGACTCGCTCAAGACGTGGCTCGGGACGGCGCGGTTCACCCGCCACGTGCTCGCGTTCGCCACGGCACGCCCCGTGGACGGCGGCGCGGGCGCGGTCTACGTGCTCCTGCGGCGCGCGGGCCGATGACCCCGCGCGCGGTTCGCGCGGCGAGCGCGGGGGCCTCGCTACGAGTCGCCGCGCACCGCCGGGTGCTGGTCGCGCGGCCGCTTCGGCACGACGGGGTGGTTCTCCGCGTCGACGCGGAACCTCACGCGCACGAACACGGACCCCCACCCCGCCGGCCCCTGCGAGGCGGCGTCGAACACGGGCGGGTTGTACTCGAAGCGAAGCCCCGTCGCGAGGAGCGCCCACGCGATCGACGCGAACGGCTCCAGGCGCACGCGATCGAGGTACGACAGCGCGAGATCGGTCCGGCTCGGGCGCTGGTACGACGGATCGTACCCGAGCACGGAGACGCGGGGCTGGCACACGTCGCCCAGGCACGGCGGCGCGCCCAGCGTCCCCGCGCGTGGTCCGTCGACGCCCCCGAGCGCGTCTCGCGCCGCCGCCGACCGGGCGTGGACCGCCAGGTCCGCCCGCACCGGGGCGTAGCGCGCCGGCGGCTGTGGACCGGGCGCGCCCACGGCGGCGGCGACGAGGCCGACCGCTGCAAGTGAAAGGACCACGGGGAAAGCTACGTCCGACGAGGCAGCGATGCCGCGATCGCCCGCGCGGCGGCCGCCGGATCCGGGGCATCCCGCAGCGGGCGCCCGAGGACGATGACGTCGGCGCCCGCCGCGACCGCCTCCGCCGGGGTGGCGACGCGCGCCTGATCGCCCCTCGCCACCCCCGCCGGGCGGACGCCGGGGACGACGAGCAGCGGCCCCGTCCCGACCGCGGCGCGGACGGCCGCCACCTCGTGCGGCGAGCACACGAGCCCCCCGGCGCCGGCGTCCACGGCGAGCCGCGCGAGGCGCACCACCGCGGCCTCCGGCGGGCCGGCGAGGCCGACGTCGGCGAGCGCGGCCGCGTCGAGGCTGGTGAGCACCGTCACCGCGAGCACCCGCAGCCGCGGCCCGGCGCCGCGCACCGCGGCGCGGATCATCTCCGCGCCGCCGCTCGCGTGGACGGTGAGGAGCGACGCCCCGCTCGCCGCCGCGCTGCGCGCCGCGCCCTCGACG
>DASSQM010000489.1:0-3210 GCA_035702465.1 Anaeromyxobacter sp.
TCGCCCGAGGACGACGTCCCGGCGGCGCTCGAGGATCTCGCCGACGCGCTCGGCGCGCCGGCGCGGCCCGCCGCCGCCGCGGCCGCCGCGCTCGACGCGGACGCGGAGGTCCCCGAGGGCGCGCTCACGCCCGCGGCGGCGAGCGCGCTCCTCGCCCGCATGCAGCCGGAGGGCGCCGTCGTCGTGGACGAGGCCGCCACCACCGGGCTCGGCTACTTCCGGCCGTCGGCGGCGAGCCCGCGCCACACGCTCCTCGCGCTCACCGGCGGCTCGATCGGCATGGGTCCGCCCCTCGCCACCGGCGCAGCCCTCGCCTGCCCCGACCGGACCGTGATCGACTTCCAGGCGGACGGCAGCGCGATGTACACGCTCCAGGCGCTCTGGACGCAGGCGCGCGAGGGGCTCCACGTCGTGACGCTCCTCTGCGCGAACCGGAGCTACCGCATCCTGGAGGTGGAGCAGCAGCGCGCGGGCGTGCGCCCGGGCCCGAAGGCGGCGTCGCTCACGGACCTCGCGCGGCCGGCGGTGGACTGGACGCTCCTCGCGCGCGGCATGGGCGTCCCCGCGTCGCGCGCCGAGACCACCGCGGCGCTCCGCGACGCGCTCGGCCGGGCGCTCGCCGAGCCCGGCCCTCATCTCATCGAGATGATCCTGTAGCCAGCCGGAATTCGTGAAGCGAAATGTGCCCGGCCGCTCCTCACCGGCTGCCCAACCTATCGGGCGCCGCCCTTGCGCCCATCGCCGCGCTTTCCGCACCCGATCACGCCGCGCGCGCGGAGCCGCGCGAGCTCGTCCGCGCCGAGGCCGAGCCGCTCCTCGAGCACCGCGTCCGTGTGCTGCCCGAGGAGCGGCGCCGGCGATCGCAGGCCGCCCGGCGTCCCCGACATGCGGAAGTAGGGCGCGATGACCGGCGCGGAGCGCGCCGCCGGGTGGCCCGACTCGCAGAGGACCCCGCGGGCCTTCACCTGGGGGTGCTCGACGACGCGATCGAGCCCGTTGATCGCGCCCACCGGGATGCCCGCCGGCCGGAGGATCGCCTCCCACTCGGCGTAGCTGCGGCGGAGGAAGATCTCCTGCAGGAGCGGCACGAGCGTGGCGCGGTTCGCCACGCGCGCGGCGTTCGTCGCGAACCGCGGATCGTCGGTCAGCTCGGGCGCGCCGATGATCGGGCAGAACGCGCGCCAGAGCGCGTTGCTGCCCACGGCGAGCGCGAGGTCCTCCGTCTTCGTGCGGAACGTCTGGTACGGCACGATGGACAGGTACGCGGTGCCCATGGGCCCGTGGAGCACGCGGTCCGCCATGTAGATGCCGATGACGTGATCGAGGAGCGTGAGCTGCCCCTCCAGCATCGAGACGTCGAGGTACTGGCCCTCGCCGGTCCGGTGCCGCGCGTGGAGGGCCATGAGGATGCCGATGGTTGCGTTCATGCCCGCCTGCAGGTCGGCGATCGAGACGCCCGCGCGGACCCGCCCCCCGCCGGGCTCGCCGGTGAGGCTGATCATCCCGCTCTCCGCCTGGACGATGAGGTCCATCGCGGCCCGGTCGCGGTACGGACCGTCCTGCCCGAAGCCGGAGACCGAGCAGTAGACGATGCGCGGGTTGCGCGCGCGGACCGCCTCGTAGCCGACGCCGAGCCGGTCCACGGTGCCGACGCGGAAGTTCTCGAGCACGACGTCCGCGCCGTCCGCGAGCCGGAGCAGCAGCTCGCGGCCCTCCGGGTGCTTCAGGTCGATCTCCAGGCTCTTCTTGTTCCGCTGGAGGCTCGTGAAGTAGGCGGAGTCCTCGCCGTGGAACGGCGGCCCCCAGCCGCGCGCGATGTCTCCCTGGCCGGGCGCCTCGATCTTGAGCACCGTCGCGCCGTAGTCCGCGAGCATCGTCGACGCGATGGGCCCGGCGAGCGCGTGCGAGAGGTCGATGACGGTGAGGTCCTCGAGCGCCAGGGTCATGCGGGTCCTCCTCGACTTGATGCCGCCGACGGCCACGTGCTACGCGATCGTCCCATCAGCTCGCCCGGCAGCCAACCGGTGTCGCACCGCGAAACGGACGTCGCGCCGCGCAGCCTCGTCTCGTTCGAGTTCGTGGGCCTGTGCGTCGTCGCGTTCCTCGCCGTCTGCAACGTCACCGTCTTCTACAACCTCTTCGGCTACCTCGCCTCGCTCGGCGTGCCCGCGCAGGTCCGGGGGCTTCTCGTCGGCGCGGCCTCGCTCACCGCGATGGTGCTGTACCTCGTGGCGAGCCCCTTCGTCGGCGTCCGCCGTGCCCCCGCGGCCATGCTCGTCGGCATGGCCGTGCTGGCCGCGAGCGGATGGGCGTACCTCGCGGTCCACGGTCCCTTCGGCATCCTCGTCCTGCGCGTCCTGAACGGCGCGGGCCACTTCCTCCTGGGTGCGGGGGCGACGGCCCTGCTCGTCACGGTCATGCCTCCCGAGAAGAGCGGGCAGGCGTTCGGCATCTACTCGGTCGCGATCCTCGTCGCGTACGGCGTCGTCCCGGCGGTGATGGACGCCCTCGTCCCGCACCTGCCCGGCCCGGCGCACGGGTACGCGCTCGCCACCGCCTCGGTGCTGCCCGCCGCCTGGATCGTGCTCCGCGTCCGGCGCCTGCCCGCGCTCGCGCACGACGCCGCGCGCGACGCGCCGCTCCGCTGGGCCGAGATCCGCGAGAACCTGACCGCGCCGCGGGTCGCGCTCCTGCTCGCGCTCAACACGGGCTACTTCGCGAACTGGAGCAGCCTCTTCTTCCTCTTCAAGGGCTTCGCGGTCGACAAGGGCGTGGGGAACGTCGGGACGTTCTTCACGGTGCTCACCGCCGTCATGATCGTCATCCGGCTCGCCGCGGGCCGTCTCTTCGATCGCGTGCGCAAGGTGCGCCTGGTGGTGGCCTCGTTCCTCGCCATCGCGGTCGCGCACCTCGCGCTCCTCGCCGCGCCGGCGGCCCTCATCCCGCTCGTCGGCGCGCTCTTCGGCCTCGGGCTCGGCGCCGGCTACCCGGCCATCAACGGTCTCATGTTCGACTCGTCGCCACCGCGCCTGCGCCCGCTGAATGCGAACCTCATGCTCTTCGCGGTCCAGGGCGGGTCGTTCCTCGGCCCCGCCATCGGCGGCGCGATCGTGGCGCAGCGCGGCCACCCCGGGTACGCGGTCGCGAGCGTCGCCCTGGCGCTCGCGGCGGCGGGAACGAGCGCGCTCCTCGCGCGAGGCGGGCCGGCGG
>DASSQM010000490.1:0-6218 GCA_035702465.1 Anaeromyxobacter sp.
GCGATAGACCTTCGTCAGCCCCTCGCAGGAGAGGACAGCGTCCGCGGGGCCGGGGCGCTGCGCGCGGCGATCTGCGACGGCAGGTGACACGGTGGAGCCTAACGCCGGCGGGGGCGGCGCCGGAGATGGCTTCGCGTCGCGGCGAAATGCGGGACACCCAGAGGGTCGCGCGGGGAGGCGCGCAGCCGCGCCGCGCGCGGGATCGCGCCTCGGCTCAGGGCTCGCGCGCGCCCGTCGCGTCCGGAGGGCCGAGCTCCGCCTCGGCCTCCGCCCGCTCGCGCGGATCGGCTCCGGGCGGCCAGACCGGGAACGGGATCACCCCGTCCTCGAACTGCACCCTGCCGACGACGATGCACCCGCGCATGCCGGGGCGGCAGTAGGCGCCGCGCACCTTTCGGCAGAGGTCGTTCACCTGGTGCGGGCAGCTCCACGAGCTCATGCAATCGCCTGCGAAGCGTCGAATCTAGCGGGGCCGGATGCGCGGGGTCAATCGCGCGCCCGCCGCGGCGTCAGGTCGCATGCCCGCCCGGCCGCCGCCGTGACGAGATCCTCGCGGGGGGGCCCATGGACCACGCGCGCGTGGTGGAGTGCGGCCTGGACGTCGGGCGGATCGCGTCGCGTGCGCTCGAGCGCGGGTACCGCGGCGAGGACGCGTTCGTCGCGCTCGTCGCGATGCTCGAGCGGCGGATCGCGATGGAGCTCGAGCCGGCGCCGGGCGACGCCGGACCGCGGCCGGCGTGCCGGGCGGGCTGCGCCGCCTGCTGCACGGTGAACGTCGCGACGCTCGCGATCGAGGGGATCGCCGTCGCCGCCTTCTTGCGGGGCCTGCTCGGGCCGGCGGAGATCGCGCCGCGCGCCGAGGCGCTCCTCGCGTTCCACGAGCGCGTCCGCTGGGCCGACGACGCGGAGCGGATCCGCCTCGGGCTCGCCTGCCCGTTCGTCGACGAGCGCGGCGCGTGCATCGTCCACCCGGTGCGGCCGCTCGCGTGCCGCGCGGTGACGTCGCTCGACCCGGCGGACTGCCGCCGCGCGCTGGCCGAGCGCGCCGGCGACGACGGCGACGGCACCGTGCAGATGAACCTCCTGCAGAGGGCGCTCTACGACGAGTCGCTCCAGGCGCTCGCCGCCGCGCTCTCGGAGCGCGGCCTCGACGCGCGAACGCGCGACGTCTCGGGCATGGCGGGCGTGTTCCTCGCCGACGCGAGCCGCGCCGGCGCGTGGCTCTCGGGGAGCCACCTCCCGCTCGAGTGATCCCCCCGGCGGCGCGCGCCCGCCGCTCGCGTGCACGCGCCCGGCCCTCCGTTAAGAGCAGGGACCGGTACGACGGGCGAGGCGCGCATGGGCGACGAGGAGCTCCGGTCCGCTTCCTACGAGGTGCGGGACGCGCTCGAGGCGAACGAGCTCTTCCAGCGCAACGGGTGGACGGACGGGCTGCCGATCGTCCCGCCCACGGAGGACGCGGTGCGCCGCTTCCTCGACGCCGCGCGGCTCTCGCCCGGCGACGTGGTCGGCACCGAAGAGGTGCGGCGGCGGCGCATCACCGCGGAGAAGGTCGCGATCGCCGCCGTCATGGCCGGCTGCCTGCCGGAGTACCTGCCGGTGGTCGTGGCCGTCGTCCGCGCGATGTGCGCCCCGGAGTACGGGCTCCACGGGACGGCGGCGAGCACGGGCGGGAGCGCGCCGTTCGTCGTGGTGAACGGCCCGATCCGGCGCGCCCTCGGCATGAACGCCACGCACAACGTGCTCGCCAACGGCGCGCGGGCGAACGCGACCATCGGCCGCGCGACGCGCCTCCTCGTGCTGAACGTGCTCGGCGGGATCCCGGGCCGCCTCGACCGGTCGACGCTCGGCCACCCCGGCAAGTTCACGTTCTGCATCGCGGAGGACGAGGAGGACAGCCCCTGGCCGCCGCTCGCCGCGGAGCGCGGCGTGCCGGCGGGCGCGTCCGCCGTGACGGTGCTGGCGGCGGAGTCCCCGCACCAGATCATGAACGAGTGGACGCAAGACCCGCGCGAGCTCCTCGACACCTACGCCGCGGCGATGCGCGGCAACATGCTCACCTACTCGATCTGGGCGGGCAACTACGCCGTCGTGGTGCCGCCGCAGCACCGCGCGGTCTTCCGGGCCGCCGGGTGGAGCAGGAAGGACGTGCGGGACTACGTCTTCGGGGCGGCGCGCGTCGCGCGGCGCGACTGGCGCGCGGTGGGCAAGGCCGCGGTCGCGGCGCGCGGCGACGAGGGCGCGATCCACACGGCCCTGCGCACGCCGGACGACCTGCTCGTCGTCGCCGCGGGCGGGCCCGCGGGCGGGTTCGGCGCGATCGTGCCGCCGTGGTTCGGGGCGAAGTCGCTCGCCGTCACGCGGCGGATCGACACCTGAGGCGGAGACGGAGGCGACATGATGCTGATTACATGCGGTGACGCTCGAGATGGGGGGTGCGGGGGGAGAGTTTCTCCCCCCGCTAGAGGCGCCGTGAGGCGCCGGACGTCTACTCTCACAGCGGCGACAGCGACGGTGGGAATTCACAGGAACGGGGTGCCGCTGTGAGAGTCCTGGACCCGCGGCTCCTCCCGGAGGGGGAGGCGGCGAAGATGGCGCCGCCGCTCGCCACGCTCGCCGGCGCGGTCGTCGGCGTCGTCGACAACGGCAAGGCGGGGGCGAACGCGCTCTTCCATCACCTCGAGCAGATCCTCCGGGAGCGCTACGGCGTCCGCGAGGTGCTCCGCCGGCGCAAGCCGGACATGAGCCGCCCCGCTCCGCCGGAGGTGCTCGCGGAGCTGAGCGGCGCCGACGCCATCGTCTCCGGCGTCGGAGATTGAGGGAGCTGCTCGTCGTGCAGTCTGCACGACGCGATCTCGGCGGAGCGCCTCGGCATCCCGGCGGCGGCGCTCGTCACCGAGCCGTTCGAGGAGACCGTGCGCGCCGTCGCGGAGGCGAACGGCCTCCCCGGTTATCCGTTCGTCCTCGTCCCGCACCCCATCGCGAGCGACGGCGACGAGGCATCGCGCCGGAAGGCGGAGCTCGTCGCGCCGAAGGTCGCCGCGCTGCTCACCGAGCGGGCGGTGGGGTGAAGCGCGCCCTTTGCGGGCGAGGCGCGCGCCGGCGTAGGGTCGGGCCGATGAGGCGCTCCCCCGCCCTCGCCCTCTGCGCCGCCGCCGCCCTCGCGTGCGCCGTCTCGGCGCCCGCCGTCGCGCGCGCGCAGCCGTTCGAGGGCGTCGCGGCCGCGCCGCCGCCGCGCGTCGTGGTGGGCGCCTCGCCGGCGTACCCGCCGTACGAGTACCTCGACCGCAACGGCCAGCCCGCGGGCTACAACGTCGACCTCACCCGGGCCATCGCCGAGGTGATGGGCATGCAGGTCGAGTTCCGCTTCGGGCGATGGGCGGAGATGCGCGACGGCCTCATGGACGGCACGATCGACATCCTGCAGGGCATCTCGTACTCCGACGAGCGCGCGAAGATCCTGGAGTTCGCGCCGCCGCACGCCATCGTCCACCACGCCATCTTCGCGCGGAAGGACGGCCCGCGGGCGTCGTCGCTCGACGACCTCGCGGGCAAGGAGGTCATCGTCTTCCGCGGCGGCATCCTCGACGAGCTCCTGACGGCGCGCGGCTACGGCGACCACCTCGTGCGCACCGGCACGCCCGCCGACGCGCTCCGGCTCCTCGCCTCCGGCAAGCACGACTTCGTCGCGCTCGCGCTGCTGCCCGGCATCCACATCGTCCGCGAGCTGAAGCTCACGAACGTCGTCGTCGTCGCGCAGCGGGTCGCGGCGGAGCGCTACGGTTACGCCGTGAAGAAGGGCAACTCGGAGCTCCTCGCCCGCTTCGACGAGGGGCTCGCCATCCTCAAGAAGACGGGGCGCTACGACGAGATCCACGCGCGCTGGCTCGGGCCGCTCGAGCCCGTGGGCGTGCCGTGGCAGGTCATCGCGAAGTGGGGCGTCGCCGTGCTGCTGCCGCTCCTCGCCGTGCTCGGCGCCACCGTGCTCTGGTCCCGCTCCCTGAAGCGCCAGGTGGAGCTCCGCACGCGCGAGGTGCTCCAGCACCAGGCGCAGCTCGTCCAGGCGGACCGCATGGCGGCGCTCGGCGTGCTCGTCTCGGGCGTCGCGCACGAGATCAACAACCCGAACGGCCTCATCCTGCTCGACGTGCCGATCCTGAAGGCCGCGTTCGACGACGCGCGCGAGGTCCTCGACGCGCATCGCGCCGAGCACGGCCCTTTCCAGCTCGCGGGCCTCCCGTACGATCGCATGCGGGACGAGCTCCCGAAGATGATCGACGAGATGATGGCCGCCGGCCGCCGCATCGGGCACATCGTGACGGACCTGAAGGACTTCGCGCGCCGCGAGGACGCGCCCCGGCTCGAGCCCGTGGACCTCGACGGCGTCGTGCGCGCAGCGGTGCGGCTCGTGGAGAACAAGATCTCGAAGGCGACGTCGCGGTTCGAGGTGGACCTCGCGCCCGGGCTCCCCCGCGTCCGCGGGAACGCCCAGCGCATCGAGCAGGTGCTCGTGAACCTGCTCCTCAACGCCTGCGAGGCGCTCCCCGATCCCTCGCGCGCGGTGCGGCTCGCCACGCGGCGCGACGCGGCCCGGCGCGCGATCGTGCTCGAGGTAAAGGACGAGGGCGTGGGCATCCCTCCCGAGCACCTCCCGCGCCTCACCGATCCGTTCTTCACGACGAAGCGCGAGTCCGGCGGCACCGGCCTCGGGCTCTCGGTCTCCGCCGGCATCGTGAAGGAGCACGGCGGCACGCTCGAGTTCCGCTCCCGGCCGGGCGCCGGCACCACCGCGATCCTGACGCTGCCCGAGGCGCACGAGGAGGCCGCCGCGTGACCGCGCCCGCGCCGCCGCCCGGCCCTCCTCCGCCCGCGCCGGGCATCCTCCTCGTGGACGACGAGCCGGCCTGGCTCCGCTCGCTGTCGCTCACGCTCGAGCGCGCCGGGATCCGGCACGTCGTCACCTGCCAGGACGCGCGCAAAGTGATGGACGTCCTCGCGGGCGACGACATCTCCGTCGTCCTGCTCGACCTCACCATGCCGCACCTCTCCGGCGAGGATCTCCTCTCCCGGATCGCGGCGGAGCACCCGGACGTCTCCGTCATCGTGGTCTCCGGCATGAACCAAATCGAGACGGCCGTGCGCTGCATGCGGCTCGGGGCGTTCGACTACCACGTGAAGACGGAGGAGGAGGACCGGCTCGTCGCGGCCGTGCTGCGCGCGCTCCGCATGCAGGAGCTCCAGCGCGAGAACCTCGAGGTGACCTCACGCCTCCTCTCCGGGGAGCTGCGCCACCCGGAGGCGTTCGCCGCGATCGTCACCGCCGATCCGGTGATGCGCACGCTCTTCTCGTACATCGAGGCGGTGGCGCGGAGCCCGCAGCCGCTCCTCATCACGGGCGAGAGCGGCGTCGGGAAGGACCTCGTCGCCCAGGCGACGCACCGGCTCTCCGGCTCGCCGGGGAAGCTCATCGCGGTCAACGTCGCGGGCCTCGACGACGCGGTCTTCGCGGACACCCTCTTCGGCCACGTGCGCGGCGCGTTCACCGGCGCGGACCAGCCGCGGCGCGGCATGGTCGAGGAGGCGGCGGACGGCACGCTCTTCCTCGACGAGATCGGCGACCTCTCGATCCCTTCGCAGGTGAAGCTGCTCCGCTTCCTGCAGGACGGCGACTACTTCCCGCTGGGCAGCGACCGGCCGAAGCGCGTGAAGGCGCGCGTCATCGCCGCCACGCACCAGGACCTCTCCGCGAAGGAGAAGGCGGGCGCGTTCCGCCGCGACCTCTACTACCGCCTGCGCACGCACCGCGTGCGCGTGCCGCCGCTGCGCGAGCGCAAGGACGACGTCCCGCTCCTCCTCGAGCACTTCCTCGACGACGCTGCCCGCTCGCTCGGGAAGAGGAAGCCGACGCCGCCGCGCCAGCTCGCGCAGCTCCTCGGAACGCACGACTTCCCGGGCAACGTGCGCGAGCTCAGGGCGATGGTGTTCGACGCGGTCAGTCTGCACGACAGCCACGTGCTCTCGATGGCGTCGTTCCTCGAGGCGATGGGCCGGAGCGACGCGCCGCCCGAGCCGGCCGACGCCTCCGACCGGAACCCGTTCGCGAGCCTCGCGCGGCTCCCGGGCTTCGACGAGGCGCTCGAGCTTCTCGTCCGTGAGGCGATGGCGCGCGCGGGCGGGAACCAGACGCTCGCCGCCCGCCTGCTCGGCATCTCCCAGCC
>DASSQM010000491.1:0-9892 GCA_035702465.1 Anaeromyxobacter sp.
GGCAGATCCCGCCAGAGACGACGCCGCCGGCGGGCGCGGCGGCGTAAGATCATCGCGCGGAGGGTCCCATGAAGCCGATGCCTTCGTCCCGCGAGGAAGCGCGCGCCTTCCTGCGCGCGCGGCGGATCGCGCTCGTCGGCCTCTCGCGGCGGCCGAACGACTTCAGCCGGATGGTGCTGCGGGAGCTCGTGAAGCGCGGCTACGACGTCGTGCCGGTGCACCCCGCGCTGCAGGAGGCGGAGGGGCGGCGCTGCTTCGCGCGCGTGCAGGACGTATCGCCTCCACCGGAGGCGGCGCTCCTCCTGACGCCGCCCGCGGTCACCGAGGTCGTGGTGCGGGACTGCGCCGAGGCCGGCGTGAAGAAGGTGTGGATGCACCGGGGCGCGGGCGCCGGCGCGGCGAGCGAGGCGGCGATCGCGTTCTGCCAGGCGAACGGGATCGCGCTCGTGCGCGATCTCTGCCCGTTCATGGCGTTCCCCGACGCTGGCTTCTTCCCGCACCGGCTGCACGGGCTCTTCCGGCGCAGGCACCGCGCGCGCGAGGCGCGGGCGGGCGCCTAGATCCGGCCGCCGAGCGACGACAGGACCTGGAGGACGCCGGCGAGCGACACGATCGCCGCGGCCGAGATCGCCGCCTTCGCGCTCGCGCGCAGCCAGGCGAGCGCGCCGGGCACGGCGAGCGCGAGCCCGAGCACGAGGCCGAGCGGCACGCCGGCGACGGCGAGGCGGATCATGCCGAACGCCATCGCCACCTCGAGCCCCGCGGCGACGAGCGCGATGGTGGCGAGCGCGCGCGACGACGCGGAGAGGAAGAGCGAGCCCGCGGCCACGAGGGCCGCGACGGCGAGCGTCACGTGGAGGGTCATGCTCTCGCCGTACCACCGGACCGTCGCGACGGGCAAGACCCGCACCCGGCGCGAATGTAGGCAGATGCGGACGCGGTCGGGGTCGCCGTCACGCCCTCCGCACCGCCCGCGCATTCACCACGAGCGCCACCACGATGCACGCCATCCCCACGAGCTCGACGCGCGTCGGGATCTCCCCGAGCTGAACGGCGGCGGCGACCGCGCCGACCACCGGCGTCGCGAGCGATCCGATCCCCGCCGCGGACGCCGGGAGGAGCGTGAGGATGTACGTCCACAGCGCCCACCCGCCCGCGCTCCCGACGATACCGAGGAACGCGACCGACGCGACGAGCGACGGCGTCCACCGCACCTCGCCCGGGAACGCGAGCGCGAGCGCGACGAGGACGGCGCTCCCCCAGACCATCTGCCACGTCGTGACCGAGAGCAGATCGTAGCCGCGCGACAGGAGCGCCCGGAGCGCCCACACCGCGCTCGCCGCCCAGAGCAGCCCCGAGAGCACGCCGAGCAGGCCCGCCGTCGCGGAGCGCGTCCCGAGCGGCCCGACGACGAGCGCCAGCCCCACCGCGGCGAGCGCGAGCGCCGCGAGCCGCGCGCGATTCGGGCGCTCGCCGAGGAACGCCCAGGCGAGGAGGGCGAGCCAGAGCGGCATCGTGTAGGCGAGCACCGCGATGCGCCCGGCGCCGCCGAGCGACACCGCGACGGTCTGCGGGACGGTGAAGCCCACCGTCTGGAGGAGGCCGAGCACGAGGGTGGGGCCGAACGGCGGCGGCCGGAGCGGGCGGCGCGTCCCGGCGAGGAACGCGAGGAGCGCGAGGGCGCCGAGGCCGCTCCGCAGCGCGGCGAGCGCGAGCGGCGACGCGTCGTACGTCGCGATCTTCACCGGGATCCAGGAGTAGCCCCACAGGAGCGCGAGCAGGGCGAGCGTCGCGAACGCGCGTCCGCGGCGGGCGCCAGGCCCACCCCGAGGCTGCCCGGCGGATCCGGGCGCGGGCACGGGCACGGGGCGGGGCGCCTTCGCGCCCGTCACTTGATCCAGACGGTCTTCACGTTCGTGAACGACCGGATCCCCTCGAGGCCGAGCTCGCGCCCGAAGCCGGAGGCCTTCACGCCGCCGAACGGCAGGCGCGGGTCGCTCTTCACGAGCCCGTTCACGAACACGGCGCCCGCCTCGATGAGCGGCACGTAGCGCTCGATCTTGGCCGGGTCGCGCGTCCAGAGCGCGGCGCCGAGCCCGAAGCGCGACGCGTTCGCGAGCTGGATCGCCTCGTCCGCGCTCGCGGCGATCATCACCGCGGCGACCGGCCCGAAGATCTCCTCCTTCGCGGCGACGTTGTCGGGCCGGACGTCGTCGAGGAGGCTCGGGGGGTAGAACGCGCCCTTGCCCTCGGGCAGCGTGCAGCCGAGGAGCGGGCGCGCGCCCTGCTGGATGGCGAGCTTCACCTGTCCGTGCAGCTCGTCGCGCAGCTCCCGCCGCGCCTGCGGGCCGATGTCGCTCGACGGATCGAGCGGGTCGCCCATCCGCACCTTCTCCAGGCTCGCCTTGAGCTTCGCGACGAACGCGTCGTGGACCGGCTTCTCCACGATGAACCGCTTCGCGCAGATGCAGCTCTGGCCGGCGTTCATGACGCGCGCGAGCGAGCCCACCTTGGCCGCCTCGTCGAGGTCCGCGTCGGCGAGCACGATGTACGGGTCCGAGCCGCCGAGCTCCATCACGGACGGCTTCAGCGCGCGGCCCGCCGCCTCGGCCACGTCGCGGCCGGCGGGCTCGCTCCCGGTGATGGTCACGGCGGCGATGCGCGGGTCGTTGATGAGCGGGCGGATGGCCTTCGAGCCCACGAGCACGGTGCGGAACAGCTCCTTCGGGAAGCCGGCGTCGTGCATCGCCTTCTCGATGGCGAGCGCGCACTGGGGCACGTTCGACGCGTGCTTCAGGATCCCGCCGTTCCCCGCCATGAGGTGGGGCGCGATGAAGCGGAACACCTGCCAGAAGGGGAAGTTCCACGGCATCACCGCGAGGACGACGCCGAGCGGATCGAACCGCACGTAGGCGCGGCTCCCGTCGCTCGTCTCCTCGCGCGGGGTGAGATACCGCTCCGCGTGCTCCGCGTTGTGCTCGCACACCCAGGCGCACTTGTTCACCTCGCCCACGCCGTCCTTCACGGGCTTTCCCATCTCCAGGGCGGCGAGGCGGGCGAGGTCCTGCGCGCGCTCCTTCAGGAGGGCGGCGACCTTGCGCATGGGGGCGGCTCGCGCGGCGAACGGCTGGCGCGCCCAGGCGCGCTGGGCCTTCACCGCGGCCTCGACGATGCGATCGACCTCCGCGGCGGGCGTCTCCGGGAAGGTGGCGAGGCGCTCGCCCGTGGCGGGGTTCAGGGACTCGATGGCCATGGCTGTTCCTCCTCCCGCGATCTAGTGCGGGGCTCCGGGCTGCGCCGCCCGCGGCTCCTCCGCGGCCCGCGCGACCTCTCCGCGGTCGATGCGGAATACCACGTCGAGGAGCTTCTTCGAGTGCGACAGATCGGACTCCGAGAGCACCACCGCGACGCCCTCGTCGCGCAGCAGCGCGATCACCTCGGCGAGCCGCTGCGCGAGGACGGGCGCCACGCCCTCGAACGGCTCGTCGAGGAGGAGGAGCTTCGTGCCGCACATGAGGGCCCGGGCCAGCGCGGCGAGCTTCTGCTGCCCGCCCGAGAGCTGCAGCCCCTTGCGGTCCTTCAGCGCCGCGACCTCCGGGATCATCGCGTAGATGCGCGCGAGCCGATCCCGCCGGTCCTCGCCCGCGGCCCAGGCGGGGAGGAGCACGTTCTCCTCCACCGTGAGCGCCGGGATGATGCGCCGGTCCTCCGGCATGTAGCCGATCCCCATGCGCGCCCGGGCGTGCGCCGGGACGCCGCCGAGGGAGCGCCCGTCCAGCACGATCTCGCCCCGCGCCGGCGCGAGCGCGCCCACGATGGTGCGCATGAGCGTGGTCTTGCCGGCGCCGTTCCGGCCGATGAGCCCCGCGAGCCTTCCCTTCTCGACGGAGAGCGCGACGCCGCGCAGGATGCGCACCGACTGGATCGAGACGTCGAGCGCGGAGACCTTCAGCACGATCCCTCCGGCGCGGGCGCGGCGGGCGCCGCGGCGCCGCCCACCACGTACTTGCGGACGTCCGCGTTCCCGAACACGCCGGCGGGATCGCCGTCGGCGATGATGCGCCCCTCGTAGAAGGCGAGCACGCGCTGCGTGTAGCGGCGCACGATCTCCATGTCGTGCTCGACGAAGAGCACGGTCACCTTGTCCGCGCGCACGGCGCCGAACACGAGGTCCATGAGCGCGAACTTCTCGTCGGCGGAGACGCCGCTCGTCGGCTCGTCGAGGAGCAGGATGCGCGGCTTCACCGCGAGCGCCATGGCGATGTCGAGGAGCTTGCGCGTGCCCTCGGGGAGCACGCTCGCCGGCGCGTCGCGGAAGGGATCCAGGCGGAAGCGCGCGAGCATCTCGTCCGCCGCGTCCTCCGGAGAGCGGTGCGCGACCGCGGTCTCGCTCGCGAAGAAGCGCTTGCCCAGCAAGGCGATGCCGAGGCCGACGAGCAGGTTCTCGCGCGCGGAGAGCGTCTCGTACACCTGCGGGATCTGGAACGAGCGGCAGATCCCCATGCGCGTGATCCGCCGCGGCGGGGCGCCCGTGATGTCCTTCCCCGCGAACAGGACGGTGCCGCGCGTGGGCTTCAGGTACCCGGTGACGAGGTTCACGAACGTGGTCTTGCCGGCGCCGTTCCCGCCGATGAGGCCGACGACCGTGTCCCCCTCGACGGAGACGGTGAGGCCGTTCGCGGCGGTGAGCGCGCCGAACGTCTTCGTGAGGTCCTTCGTCTCGAGGATCGCGGTCATGTCGTCGCGGTCCTCGCGCGCCGCCGGCGGAAGAGCGACCAGAGCCCCTCCGGCAGGAAGAGGATGACGACGAGCATCACGCCGCCCACCACGAGCTGCCAGGTGTTCGGCGCGTGCGCGTAGGCGAAGTTCCGGAGCACCTCGAGGAGGACCGCGCCGATGAACGGCGCGGCGACCGAGCCGGTCCCGGAGATGATCGCGATGAACACGAACTCGCCGGAGGTCGTCCAGTACGCCGTGCTGTCGGGGTCGACGTGCCCGACCGCGAGCGCCGCGAGCGCTCCGCCGGCGCCCGCCAGCGCCGAGGCGACGACGACGTTCAGGTGCACGACGTTCCGCACCGACGCGCCGGAGTACTCGACGCGCAGCTCGTTGTCCTTCACGGCGGGGGTGAGCCGGCCGAGGTGGGAGGCGAGATAGGCGTGGAGCGTGGCCGCGCCCGCGAACGCCGTGAGGCAGGCGAGGACGAAGAGCCCCACGCGCCCCACGGCGCCCTCGAGCGGGATGGCCGCGATGGTGCGCGCCGAGGCGTTGAAGCCGTCCGTCGAGCCGAGCGCCGGCGACTTCACGAGCAGGCCGTACAGGATCATCGAGAAGGCGAGGCTCAGCATCGCGAAGAAGATGGCGCGGTAGCGCGCGAGCAGGATGCCGAGGACGAGGCCCACGACGGCCGCGGCGATCGTCCCCGCGACCACCATCCCGAGCGCGTCGTGCACGCCCGCGAGCCGGGGGAGCATGCCGGCCGCGTAGGCGCCGAGCGCGAAGTAGAGCCCCTGGCCGAACGAGACGAGCCCGGCGCGCATGAGCAGGACGAGCCCGAGCGCCACGAGCCCCTTCGCGAGCGAGATGGTGCCGAGGAAGACGGCCCAGTCCGGGAGGAGCGGCGCGAGCGCGAGCAGCGCGACGAGCGCGACGCCGAGGCGGAGGACCGTACGGTCGCGGGGCGCCGTCATATCTTGCGCGCCTCCGGCGCCACGAAGAGGCCCCGCGGCCGCACCGCCAGGACGAGAGCCATGGCCACGTAGATGCTGAAGAGCTCGAGCTGCGGCGCCCAGTGGACGGCCGCGGAGCGCACGAGCCCCACGATGATGGCGCCGAGCGCGGCGCCGGGCATGCTCCCGAGCCCGCCGATGACCACGACGGCGAACGCGAGGATGATCACCTCGACGCCCATGCCCGGCACGACCGAGACGGTCGGCATGGTGATGGCCCCGCCGATCGCGGCGAGCGTCGCGCCGAGCGTGAACGTGACGAGGAACATGCGCCCGACGTCGATGCCCATCGCTCCGCTCATCTCGCGGTCGTGGATGACGGCGATGAGGAGCTTCCCGTACTTCGTGCCGTAGATGCCCCAGCGCAGGCCGAGGCCGACGAGCACCGCCACGACCACGACCACGCCGCTGTAGACGGGGTACGAGAGCGTGCCGAAGTCGACGTTCCCGAGGAGCCCGTAGGGCTCCGTGACGTAGTACGACTCGACGCCCCACACGAGCTTCACCACGTCCTCGAGGATGAGGAAGAGCGCGTACGTGACGAGGAGGATCACCACCTCGTCGCGCCCGTACGCGAGGCGCAGGAGCCCGCGCTCGATGAGCGGGCCGAGCACGAGCCCCACCGCGAGCGCGGCGACCGCGAGCATGAGGTAGCTGCCGAGCGGAGCGTGCCCGCCGGCGAGCCACTTGCCCGCGAGCGTCGCCGCCGCGTACGCGCCGATGGCGTAGAGGCTGCCGTGCGCGAGGTTCAGGATGCGCATGACGCCGTAGATGATCGTGAGCCCCGCGGCCATGATGAACAGCCACGAGGCGTAGATCACGCCGTCGACGAGGACTGCGAGGACGGTCTCCACCGCTTGCCCTCGGCGCGCCGCGAGGCTCGCTACATGGACGCCTTGAAGCCCGCCTTGATCCAGTCCGCGCTCTTCACGCCCTCCGGCGGGTTCACCTTCTCCGCGGGGAACTGCTTCACGTCCGTGAAGGTGAGCTTGCCCTTCACGAGCTTCGTGCGCCCGTAGACGGTGGGCTCCACCGCCTGGTGTCCCTTGCCGAGCGCCATCCGGATCTTCCCGCTCGGGGAGTCGAACTCGAGCTTCTCGAGCGCGGCGGCGATCTGGTCGGCCGACGGATCCTTGCCGGCCTTCTCGTACGCGCTCTTCAGGCCGAGGAGCGCCTGCGCCATGTGGTACGCGGGGTAGTTGGGCGAGAGCGAGTACCGGTCCTCGTACGCGGCGCGGAACCACTTGTTCAGCTCGTTGGCGGGGGCGTAGGCCCCGTGCGGGCCGCGCGCGCCGATGATGGTGCCGTCGGGGATCTGGGCGCCGAGCTTGTGCGTGGCGGTCTCGCCGGCGGTGAGCAGCGCGACGCTCTTCTTGAACAGGCCGCGCGGCCCGCCCTGCAGGATGAGCGCGTCGAGGTCGCCGCCCCAGAAGCTCGAGTGGATGACGTCCGCCTGCGCGCCGAGCAGCGCCGAGATCTCCGCGCCGTACTGGCCGGAGAGGAGCTTCGGCATCTGCGAGGTCGCGATGGTGACGCCGGGGCGCAGGACGCGAATGGACGCCTCGAAGTCCGCCCAGGAGTCCTGCCCCCACGCGTAGTTCTGGTTGATGCCGGCGACCTTCTTCAGCTTGGGGAGCTTCTCCGTCGCGTAGAGCGCGGCGGCCACGTTGTCCATGGCGGCGTGCGCCGCGGTGCGGAAGACCCACCGGTACGCGGCGTCCTCGAAGATGCGGGGCGTGCCGCAGTCGAAGAAGAGCGTGAGCTTCTTCAGCTCCTCCGCCACGGGCGCCACGGCGAGGCAGTCGCCGCTCGAGATGTAGCCGATGACGGCGTCGACGTTCTGGCGCTGCACGAGGTCGCGGTACACCTCGACCTGCTTCGTCGTCCCGCCGGCCTCGTCGACGAACACGACCTCGATCGGCCGGCCGCCGAGGCCCTTCGTCGCGTACGGGGCGGGCAGCTTGCCCGCGTTCAGCGCCTCGACGACCGTCTCGGCGCCGTTGCGGGCGGGGACGCCGAACGGCCCGGCCGCGCCGCCGGAGAGGAACGTGACGATGCCGATCTTGAACGGGGCCGCCGCGGCGGGCTGGGCCGGCGCCGGCGCCTGCGCGGACGCGGAGGAGGAGGCGAGGAGCGCGACGAGCGAGGCGGACGCAACGGAGACGAGTCGCATGGAGTTCTCCTGTCGCAGCATCGAGCGGGTTTGTGCGGCGAGGCTATGGGCGCCGCGCAGACGTGTCAACGGAAGACGTTCGCGCCTGGCTCCGGCGGCCGGCCTGGCGTACGCGGGGTCCGCGCCGGATGCCGCCACGCCCCGTCGGGGCAGGGCGCGCCGCTCCCCGCCCGTTAGCGCCAGGGGCGGGCCGGGCCGACGACGCGCCGGGCCGAGTTCACGGCGGGTGCATCCATCGGGGGTTCCATGTCCACGAGGCGCCACTTCCTGAGGACCATCGGCGGCGGGCTCGCGGCGGCGGCGGGAGGGCTCCTCGTGCCGCGTTCCGCGCTGGCGAAGGCGGGCGACGCGGGGCCGCCGAACCTCCCGTCCGGCGCGCTCGAGTCGTCGCTCCTCGACGCGCTCCCCGGGAAGAAGCCGCTCATCAAGCGCACGTACCGGCCGCCGAACTACGAGACGCCGGTCGAGTACTTCGACCAGCCGTTCACCCCCAACGACGCCTTCTTCGTCCGCTACCACCTGGCGAACATCCCCGAGGTGAAGGCCGCGGAGTGGAAGCTCCAGGTGGGCGGCGACGCGGCGCAGAAGCCCTTCACGCTCGGGCTCGACGAGCTGAAGCGCGAGTTCGAGCCCGTCGAGGTCGCCGCCGTGAACCAGTGCTCCGGGAACCGCCGCGGCCTGTTCGAGCCGCACGTCGCCGGCGTCGAGTGGGGCTACGGCGCCATGGGGAACGCCCGGTGGAAGGGCGCGCGCCTCAAGGACGTGCTCGGGCGCGCCGGCCTGACGAAGGAGGCGGTGGAGATCGCGTTCGACGGCGCCGACGAGCCCGTCTTCGACAAGACGCCGGACTTCGTGAAGAGCCTGCCGGTGTGGAAGGCGCTCGACGAGAACACCCTCGTCGCGTGG
Source organism: Anaeromyxobacter sp. (assembly GCA_035702465.1). Taxonomy (GTDB): domain Bacteria; phylum Myxococcota; class Myxococcia; order Myxococcales; family Anaeromyxobacteraceae; genus Anaeromyxobacter. The sequence goes on from DASSQM010000491.1 coordinate 8,809, forward strand.
GAGATGAACGGCGAGCCGTTGCCGCACTGGAACGGCTTCCCGGCGCGCATCGTCGTGCCCGGGTGGACCGCCACCTACTGGATGAAGCACCTCGTCGCGATCCGCGCGCTCGCCCAGCCGTTCCAAGGCTTCTGGATGAAGAGCGCGTACCGCATCCCGAAGGGGAAGTTCCCCGTGGTGGATCGGTTCCTCACGCAGGAGACCGACGTGAACACGCCCATCACCGAGATGGTGGTGAACTCGCTCATCACGAGCCCGCGCGGCGGCCAGCGCGTCGCGGCCGGGCGCCGCCTGGAGGTGAAGGGCATCGCCTGGGACGGCGGCTACGGCATCCGGCTCGTCGAGGTGTCCACCGACGGCGGCCGGAGCTGGCGCGCGGCGGAGCTGGGGAAGGACCTGGGCCGCTTCTCGTTCCGGCAGTGGACCTACGCGTTCGCCCCGGACAAGAAGGGCTCCGTCGTGATGTCGCGCGCCACGAACCGCGCCGGCGCGACGCAGACGTTCGAGCTCATCGCGAATCCGGCGGGGTACCACCACAACGTCGTGCAGCGCGTGGAGCTCCACGTCGCGTGAGGGAGGCGGCCATGCGGAAGCTCCTCGGGATCGCCCTCGCCGTCGCCCTGCTCTCGCCGAATGCGGCGCGCGCGGACGAGTCCGCGGTGAAGCTCAAGGACGGCCGCGGGAAGGAGCTCGTCGAGTCGAACTGCATCATGTGCCACAGCCTCGACTACATCCCGATGAACTCGGTCTTCCTCGACCGCAAGGGATGGGACGCGACCCTCACCAAGATGATCAAGATGATGGGCGCGCCGATCTCGGAGCAGGACGCGGCAGCGATCCTCGACTACCTCGGCGAGAACTACGCGCGGAAGGACGCGGGCAAGTGAAGGCTCCGTAGCGCTCCGTCTCCGCGCGGGCGGGGTGATTCCGCCGCCGTCCCGCGGCTCACGCTGATCGCGCCGTGATCGAGGCGCGTGCTCGACGTCAGAAGCGCGCGCCGAGCATCGCGGTTGCGCGGAGCCCGCCCAGGTCGATCGTCCCCAGGTTGAAGTACGTCACCTTCGCGAGCACGTAGCGCGCGTCG
>DASSQM010000492.1:0-4690 GCA_035702465.1 Anaeromyxobacter sp.
TCGCCGAACCCGCCGAACCCGCGGTGATCGCGGCCCCCGCCACGGTCTGGACGTTCCGGCCGCTCCGGCCGATCGCCGCGTCCTTCGCGCGCGTGCGGCGGTGCGCCGCCCTCCGCCGTGGGGGCCGCGGCGCCCCCCTCGGCCGGCTTCGCCTCCGCGCCAGCGGCGGCGGCCTGCGGCCTCGGCTCGGGCCGGCGCTTCTCCTTCGGGCGCTTCGGTCCCTGCCCCTGGCCGCCCGTCCCGCCGCCGCGCTCGCCCGCGCGCGGCACGTAGATGACGGGCGTCATGAGCTCGGGCGCCGGTCCCTTCTTCTCGACCTGCGCCGTGGGGAGCGCGCCGCGCCAGATCGGCTGCTCGTACGCGTTGTCCGCGCTCGTCCAGCGCTTCGAGCCGCCCTCCCGGCCCATGAGGTTGAGCCAGGAGTTCACGCGGCTGTCCAGCTCGTCGATGTAGTGCGTGAGCAGCGCCTCGAGGGTGAGCGGGACCTTCGGGGAGCCGTACTCGAGCTTGCCGTGGTGCGCGAGCACGAGGTGCACGACGTGGTGCTCGAGGTCGCGCGGGGCGCCCACGCGCCGCGCCTTGTCGTGGATCCACTGCGCGGCCATCACGTGGTGGCCGACGAGCTTCCCCTCGTCGGTGTACTCGACGCCCTTCTCGCCCATGAGCTCGCGGATCTTGCCGAGGTCGTGGAAGAACGCGCCCGCGACGAGGAGGTCGCGGTCGACCTGCGGGTAGTGATCCGCGAGGCGGTGCGCGAGCTTGAGGCACGAGACGGTGTGCTCGAGCAGCCCGCCCGCGTACGCGTGGTGCATCGACTTCGCGGCGGCGGAGCGGCGCAGCCGCTGCGCGACGTCCTCGTCCGTGAGGAACGCCTGGATGAGCTCCTTCACGTGCTTGTCGGCGACGGCGTCGACGAGCCCGACGAGCTCCTTCCAAAGCGCCTCCTCCGCCTCGCTCGAGCCGGGCTTCTCCGGCTTCTTCGGCTCCGGCGGCGGGACCCAGGCGAACTCGGCGGGGTCGAGCGCGAGCGCGGCGGCGTCCACCTTCTGCAAGGACTCGATCCGGATCTGCGGCTTGCCCTGGAACGTGCCGACGATGCCCTCGACCTCGACGAAGTCCTTCTCCTCGAACTGACCCGCCAGCTCCTCGACGCGATCGAACGCGCGCGCCTCGAGCTCGCCGGTCTTGTCCTGGAAGGTGGCGGCGAGGTACGTCTTGCCGCTCTTCGAGGTGGGGGTCGCCTTCCGGGCGACGAGGAAGACGCTCTTCGGGCGGTCTCCCTCCTTGACGTCCCTGACCCAGATCTTGTCCATGGTGCGCGCAAGCTAGCTCAGCCCGGGCGTTTGGACAACGGCCGCTTAAGGATCGGGAGGAGGCTCGAACATGCGGCTGGATCGAGAGAAGGACGCGCTCGTCGTCGTCGACGTGCAGCACGACTTCCTGCCCGGCGGCGCCCTCGCGGTGGCCGGCGGCGACGCCGTGGTCGCGCCGATCGCCGCGCTCGCGCCGCGCTTCGGGACGGTGGTCGCGACGCAGGACTGGCACCCGCCCGGCCACGTCTCGTTCGCGTCCTCGCACCCCGGCCGCAAGCCGTACGAGACCGCCGCGCTGCCGCAGGGCCCGCAGGAGCTCTGGCCGGACCACTGCCTCCAGGGCTCGCGCGGCGCGGCGCTCCACCCCGGCCTCCCCGACGCCGCGATCTCCCTCGTGCTCCGGAAGGGCACGCGCCGCGACGTGGACTCCTACAGCGGCTTCCGCGAGAACGTCGGCCCCGGCGGATCGCGGCCCACCACCGGCCTCGGCGCGTGGCTCGTGGCGCGCGGGGTGAAGCGGATCTTCGTGTGCGGCCTCGCGCGGGACTTCTGCGTCCGGGCGACCGCGGTCGACGGCGCCGCCGAGGGGCTCGAGGTCCACGTCCTCGACGACCTCACGCGTGCCGTGTTCCCGGACCGCCGCGCCGAGACCGACGCGGCCCTCGCGCGGGCGGGCGTGCGCCTCGCCACGAGCGCCCAGCTCGAGTAGCCAGCCAGCCGGCATTCGGCATCCGGCCGAGGCACTTTTCGCGAAGCGAAATGTGCCCGGCCGCTCCTTACCGGCTGCTTACCCATTTGCGCCCTGCCCTCCGCCGCCGAAGGTTGTCGTGAGGAGATCCCTTGCGCGCGCTCGTCTACGAAGGCCCGTACCGCGTCCGGGTCCGCGACAAGCCCGATCCGCGGATCGAGCACCCCGCCGACGCCGTCGTCCGGGTGACGCGCGCCGCGATCTGCGGCTCGGACCTGCACCTCTTCCACGGCTTCATCCCCGACACCCGCGTCGGCACGACCTTCGGCCACGAGTTCACGGGCGTCGTGGAGGAGGTGGGCCCCGAGTGCCACGACCTGGTGCCCGGTGATCGCGTGGTCGTCCCGTTCAACATCTCCTGCGGCGCGTGCTTCTACTGCCGTCGCGGGCTGTACGGCGACTGCGAGGCGACGAACCCGTCGAGCGATCTCGCCTCGGGCGTGTACGGCTACTCGCACAGCACCGGCGGCTACGACGGCGCTCAGGCCGAGCTCGTGCGCGTCCCGTTCGCGGACGTCGGACCCATGAAGATCCCCGACGACATGGAGGAGGACGACGTGCTCCTCCTCACGGACGTCCTGCCCACCGGGTACCAGGCCGCGGAGATGGGCGGCGTGAAGGAGGGCGACACCGTCGCGGTGTTCGGTTGCGGGCCCGTCGGCCTCGTCGCGGCGCGCAGCGCGTGGCTCCTGGGCGCGCGCCGCGTGATCTCCATCGACCGCGTGGAGGCGCGCCTCCGCTTCGCGGAGCGATGGGCGGGCGCGGAGACGATCGATCTGCGGGACGTGGGCGATCCGGTGCCGGTGCTGAAGGAGTGGACCGACGGGCGCGGGCCCGACGTGTGCGTGGACGCCGTCGGCCTCGAGGCGTCCGGCTCGGCGTTCCAGACGCTGGTCGGCCGGAAGCTGAAGGCGCTGCCCGGATCGTCGATCGCGCTCGACTGGGCCATCCACGCGGTGCGCAAGGCGGGCACGGTGTCGATCGTCGGGGTGTACGGGCCGCCCGCGAACCTCGTCCCGATCGGCGTGGCGATGAACAAGGGGCTCACGTTCCGCATGGCCCAGGCGAACGTGAAGCGCTACATGCCGCGGCTCCTCGAGCACGTGCGCGCGGGGCGGCTCGACGGCCGGGGGCTCGTGACGCACCGGTTCCCGCTCGAGCGCGCGGCGCGGGCCTACGAGCTGTTCGACGCGAAGGAGGACGGCTGCGTGAAGGCGGTCCTCCTCCCGCAGGCGTGAGGCGGACGATGGCGAGGCGACCGGGCGAGGGCGACAGGGCGAACCGCGACGCGGTGGACGTGAACGCACACATGAGGCCGGGCGTGCCGCTCGATCGGCCCGAGACCTTCGATCCGTTTGCGCACCGAGCACCTCCGGCGCGGCAGCGCGAGGGGGTCCCGCCGCCGGGGCCCGGGGCGGTGCGCGACGTCGCGATGCGCGACGTCCCCGTGTACGGGGCGGCCCAGCCGCTCCACGGCGTCTCCGGCGTGCTGAGGCGCGCCGCGTATCGCCTCCCGGAGCGCGGGACGGCGCGGTGGCTGCTCCTCCTCGCGGGTGACCGCGTCGACGTCCTGGAGCACCGGGCCGCGTCCGGCCTCTGGGTGATCCCGGCCGCCGCGGGGCTCGCGCTCGGGTACGCCGCGGTGGCGCGCGCGCTGGCGCGCCGATAGCGCGGTCGCGCACTGTTCGTGCGGCAGACGGCAGCCTGCGCGGAGCGCGGGCGCGCAACGCCTGCGCATCGGCCCGGGCGCCCTGCACTTCTGGCGGCGGAAGCCCGCCGGATCCCGGGGGTTTGGGTGGGCACGCCGTATGAAAGGGCAGCGGGCATGTCCCGGATCGAGCTCGAGGCGCGCGAGGTGCTGCTGCGGCGCCGCCGCTCGCTCTCCGACATCGGTCCCGTCCCGGCGGGTGACCCCGCGGCGAGGTGGACGGACTACGAGGCCGCCGCCGAGCCGAGGAGCGAGGTGGTCCGCCGCGAGCTCGCGGAGATCGACGCCGCGCTCACCCGCATCCAGGACGGCCAGTACGGCACCTGCATCGCGTGCGGCGGTCCGATCGGCCTTCAGCGCCTCCGGGCCATCCCCGAGGCGCGCTTCTGCATGGCCTGCAGCGGGCACGCGCAGCAGGTAGACTGACGGTCTCCGTGGCATCGACCTCGACCTCCCGTGCACGCCCTCCAGCGGCGGGCGAGCCCGTGCTCGCGTACGCGCTCGGCGACGCGCTCTACCTGAACCTCACGAGCGGCTGCACGCTCGCGTGCACGTTCTGCCCGAAGATCCGCGACGGCGACTGGGTCGTCGGCGGCTACGACCTGCGGCTCCGGCGCGATCCGAGCGCGGACGAGGTCTGGGCCGCGGCGCTGCGCGCCGGCCTCGCGGGACGCAGCGAGGTCGTGTTCACCGGGCTCGGCGAGCCCACGCGGCGCCTCGACGTGCTCCTCGACCTCGCCGCGCGCCTCGAGGCGGCGGGCGCACCGCGCGTCCGCGTGGACACGGACGGCCTCGCGTCGCTCCGCGAGGGGAAGGACGTCCCGCGCCTGCTCGCCGCCGCCGGCGTCGACGCCGTCTCGGTGTCGCTCAACGCGCCGGACGCCGAGACCTACGTGCGCGTCTGCCCGAGCCGCTACGGGG
>DASSQM010000493.1:0-7822 GCA_035702465.1 Anaeromyxobacter sp.
CGTCGAGGAGCGGCAGCGAGGACGAGACGCGCGGCCACGGCAGCGGGTCCGCGCTCTCCGCCACCACCCGCCCGGTGAGATCGAGGATGCGCCGGCTCTCCGCGATGCCCCGCCGCGGACGGCGCCCCAGGTAGTCGGACAGGCGGTCCTGCTCGAACCGCCACAGGTCGGGGTTCGCGCTCACGACGGGCATGACGAGCTGCGAGGTCAGCTCCGCCTCCGCCTCGACGCTCCCCGCCTCGCGCTCGTACGACAGCGAGAGGTAGATCGCCGGGGGCAGCACCGAGGCCACGGCGGCGAGCGAGCCCGCCGCCACCGAAACGATTCGCGCGACCTGCTTGTCCGCTGGCATCTCGGGGTCAGTGGGGCAGCTGGATGGGGACGGGGAGGCTCCCCGCGTCGGCGAGGATCTTCTGCGCCTCGGGGGACGCAAGGAACGCGACGAAGCGGCGCACCGCCCCCCGCGGCGAGGCGCGCACCACGACGCGGAGCGTCTTCTCGAGCGGGTACGCGCCGGAGGCCAGGTTCGCGAGCGTCGGCGCGACCCCGTTCCAAGCGAGCGGGGCGAGCGGTTCGCCCTCCGCGACGATCTGCGTGAGCGACGACGGCGCGAGCGCGCCGGGAGTCTTGGCGGCCATGGCGTCGCACTCCTGGTTCGTCGAGGCCACGAGCATGCCGTCGCGCGAGAACGCCGCCTCGACGGCGGCGCCGAGCTCCGGAGAGATCGACTTCAAGATCAGGTTGTCCACGTCCGCCCTCGGCCGGAGGATGAGGCGCACGCGCTCGCCGCTCGGCCAATGCGACATCTCGCCCCTGTAGATGCGCACCGCCTCCTCCGTCGTGATCCCGGTCGCGCGGGCGCGGGGGCCCGCGACGAACACGAACGGCGTGCGCGCGTAAGGGAGCGCCACGAGCCCGAGCGCCTGCTCGCCGCCGTCGAGCGGACGGCCGACGAGGCCGACGTCGAGCGCGCCCTGTGCGACCGCCTTGACGGCGCCGCCGCTGCCCACGCTCGGCAGGATCGCCAGCCGATCGCCGGGGCTCGCCTTCTCGAACGCCGCGCCGAGGCGGCGCATCGCGCCGAGCGCCGTGCCCGTACCGCTCGCGCGCACCGGCTGGTCGGCGGACGCGCGCATCGGCGCGAAGAGCGCCGCGATCGCCGCGGCGGCGAGGAGCTGCCGGAGGTGCGCGCGCCAGGTCGTCCCGAACGAGTTTTTCCGCACGCGTGGTGGAGCGTGGGCCGGCATCGACGGATGGTGTCACAGCTGGGGCCGCCGCGCCATGCACGCGGCGTGGTCCCACCTCGGCGGCGAGCGCGCCGCGGTTCGCACCCTCCGTGTGGGGCGATCGGGCGTTCGCCCATACCTCCGCCGCGCGCGCCGGCTACGATCCCGCCCTCTCCAGCTCACGAGGCGACCATGAAGCTCGAGGTCAACGGGACCCCGCACGAGGTCGACGCGCCGCCCGACATGCCGCTGCTCTGGGTGCTGCGCGATCTGCTCGGCTACACGGGCGTGAAGTTCGGCTGCGGGATGGCCCAGTGCGGAGCGTGCACGGTCCACGTCGACGGCGAGGCGGTGCGCTCCTGCATGACGCCGCTCTCCGCCGCCGCGGGCCACCGCATCACGACGATCGAGGGGCTGTCGAGGGACGGCTCGCACCCCGTCCAGCGCGCCTGGGCCGAGCTCGACGTCGTGCAGTGCGGCTACTGCCAGAGCGGGCAGATCATGTCCGCCGCGGCGCTCCTCGAGAAGAAGCCGAACCCGACGGACGCGGACATCGACGACGCGATGGCGGGCAACATCTGCCGCTGCGGCACGTACCAGCGGATCCGCGAGGGGATCCATCGCGCCGCCGCGCTGCGGAGGGCCAGGACATGACCGCCCTCTCTCGCCGGACGTTCCTGCGCGGCACGCTCGCCTCCGGCGCGGGCCTCGTCATCGCGTTCTACGTGCCCGGCAAGGCGCGCGGCGCCGAGCCGCCGAAGCCGGAGAAGCCGCTCCCCCCGCCGAACGCCTTCCTGCACATCGCGCCGGACGGCACGGTGAAGATCCTGCTCGCGCACTCGGAGATGGGCCAGGGCATCTGGACCACGCTCGCGATGCTCGTCGCGGAGGAGCTGGAGTGCGACTTGTCGAAGATGAAGGTCGAGCACGCGCCCGCCGCACCGGTGTACGCGCACACGGCGTTCCCGATCCAGATGACGGGAGGCTCCACGACAACGTGGTCCGAGTTCGACCGCTACCGCACCGTCGGCGCCATGGCGAGGGACATGCTCGTCCGCGCCGCGGCAGATCAGTGGAAGACCGACCCGAGGAAGCTCCGCGCCCAGAAGGGCCAGGTCTCCTACGGCGCGAAGAAGCTGTCGTACGGGGCGCTCGCCTCCGCGGCGGAGAAGCTGGACCCGCCGAAGTCGGTGAAGCTCAAGGGCCCGAAGGAGTGGAAGCTCATCGGGAAGCCCACGAAGCGCCTCGACACGCCCGAGAAGGTCGCCGGCAAGGCGCAGTTCGGCATCGACGTCCGCTTCCCGGGGCTGCGCACCGCGGTCGTGGCGCGCTCGCCCGCGTTCGGAGGCACGGTCAAGTCGTTCGATGCGACGAAGGCGAGCGCCGTGCCCGGCGTCGAGAAGGTGGTGCAGGTGCCGTCGGGCGTCGCGGTCGTGGCGAAGGACTTCTGGAGCGCGCAGAACGGCCGCGAGAAGCTCGAGGTCCAATGGGACCTCGGCCCGGGCGGCTCGATCGACACGGACGAGATGCTCCGGCGCTACCGCGAGCTGGCGCGGACGCCTGGCACCGTCGCCGGCCAAAAGGGCGACGCCGACGCCGGCCTGGCGCAGGCGGCGCGGCGGTTCGAGGCGGAGTACGACGTGCCGTATCTCGCCCACGCGCCGATGGAACCGCTCAACGCGACGGTGAAGCTCGAGGGCGACCGCTGCGAGATCTGGACGGGGACGCAGTTCCAGACCGTCGAGCAGATGACTGCCGCCAAGATCGCGGGCATCCCTCCCGAGAACGTGACCATCCACACGCCCTTCCTCGGCGGTGGCTTCGGGCGGCGCGCGAACCCGCGCGCGGACTTCGTCGGCGAGGCCGTCCAGGTGGCGAAGGCGGCGGGCGTCCCGGTGAAGGTGCTGTGGACGCGCGAGGACGACATCGCGGGCGGCTTCTACCGGCCGCTCTTCTTCCATCGCATCGAGGTGGGCGTCGACGCCACGGGCAATCCGGTCGCGTGGAAGCACACCATCGTGGGCCAATCGATCGCCGCCGGCACCCCGTTCGAGCAGATGATGATCAAGGACGGCATCGACGGCCTGTCGGTCGAGGGCGTCGAGGACTCGCCGTACCTCCACGCGATCGACGCGCGGCGCGTGATGCTCCACTCGCCGCGAAACGAGGTCCCGGTCCTCTGGTGGCGCTCGGTGGGGAACACCCACACCGCGTTCGCGATGGAGGGCATGATCGACGAGCTCGCCCGCTCGGCCGGCAAGGACCCGCTCGCGTACCGCGTGCGGCTCCTCCCGGAGCACCCGCGGCACGTGCGCCTGCTCCAGGTCGCCGCAGAGAAGGCCGGCTGGGGCAAGCCGCCGCCGGAGGGGCACGCGCGCGGCATCGCCGTGCACGAGTCCTTCGGGAGCATCATCGCGGAGGTCGCCGACGTCTCCGTCGAGAAGGGCCGGATCCGCGTGCACCGCGTGACCGCGGCGGTGGACTGCGGCGTCGCGGTGAATCCGCTCGGGGTCGAGGCGCAGGTGCAGGGCGCGATCGCCTTCGGCCTCGGGCCGGTGCTGCGGAGCGCGCTCACGCTCAAGCAGGGCAAGGTGCAGCAGTCGAACTTCCACGACTACGAGGTCCTGCGGATGGACGAGATGCCGAAGGTGTCCGTCCACATCGTGAAGAGCGACGCGAAGATGGGCGGCATCGGCGAGCCGGCGACCGCCGTCATCGCGCCCGCGGTGGCGAACGCGGTGGCCGCGCTCACGGGCAAGCGGCTGAGGTCCTTGCCGCTGCGGATGGGCGGGAACGCGTAGGGAACGGCGCGGCGGCGCGAGCACCGGCGGATCCGGCGTGGATCCGCCGCGCCGCCGCGCTCGGAGGGCAGGGACATGACCACCATCTCTCGCCGGAGCTTCCTCCGCGGATCGCTCGCGTCCGGCGCGGGCCTCGTCATCGCGTTCTACGTGCCCGGGAAGGCGCGCGGCGCCGACCCGCGGGCGGCGCCGCCGGAGAAGCCGCTGCCGCCTCCGAACGCGTTCCTGCGCGTCGCGCCGGACGGCACGGTGACGATCCTCCTCGCGCACTCCGAGATGGGCCAGGGCATCTGGACCGGGCTCGCCATGCTCGTCGCCGAGGAGCTCGACTGCGCGTGGTCGAAGGTGAAGGTCGAGCACGCGCCCGCCGCCCCGGTCTATTCGCACACCGCCCGGCCCGGCTCGCAGATGACCGGCGGCTCGACGACGACCTGGTCCGAGTTCGACCGGTACCGGACCGTCGGCGCCATGGCGAGGGACATGCTCGTCCGCGCCGCGGCGCAGCGGTGGAAGGTGGCGCCGTCGAGGCTCCGCACGGAGAGCGGCCACGTGCTCCACGGCGCGAGGAAGCTCTCGTACGGGGAGCTCGCCGCGGCGGCGGAGAAGCTCGACCCGCCGGCGTCCGTGAAGCTCAAGGATCCGAAGGCGTGGAAGCTCATCGGGAAGCCGACGAGGCGCCTCGACACGCCCGAGAAGATCAGCGGGAAGGCCCAGTTCGGCATCGACGTCCGCCTCCCCGGCCTGCGCACCGCCGTGATCGCGCGGGCGCCCGTGTTCGGCGCGAAGGTGAGGTCCTTCGACGCCGCGGCCGCGAGCGCCGTGCCCGGCGTCGAGAAGGTCGTGCAGGTGCCGTCCGGCGTCGCGGTCGTGGCGAAGGACTTCTGGAGCGCGCAGAACGGCCGCGAGGCGCTGAAGATCGACTGGGACCTCGGCCGCGGCGCGACCGTCGACACGGACGAGCTGCTCCGGAGCTACCGCGCGACGGCGAGGAAGCCGGGGGCGATCGCGGTCGAGAAGGGAGACTGCGACGCGGCGCTCGGGCAGGCGGCGAAGCGCGTCGAGGCGGAGTACGACGTCCCGTACCTCGCCCACGCGCCGATGGAGCCGCTCAACGCGACGGCGAGGATCGACGGCGACCGCTGCGAGGTCTGGACCGGCACGCAGTTCCAGACCGGCGATCAGGCCGCGGCGGCGCGCATCGCCGGCGTGCCGCCCGAGAACGTCTCCGTCCACACGGCGTTCCTGGGCGGCGGGTTCGGCCGGCGCGGCAACCCGCACGCGGACTTCGTCTCCGAGGCGGTCCACGTCGCCAAGGCGACCGGACTCCCGGTGAAGGTGATCTGGACGCGCGAGGACGACATCCAGGGGGGCTACTACCGGCCGCTCTTCCTGCACCGCGTGGAGGCCGGCCTCGATGCGAGCGGTGCGCCCGTGGCGTGGCGGCACACCATCGTGGGCCAGTCGATCGGCGCCTTCGCGCGCGGCGCTTCCGATCCCATCGACCGGACCTCCGTGGAAGGGGTGAACGGCTCGCCCTACCTGTCGAGCATCCCGGCACGCCTCGTGACGCTGCACTCGCCGACGAACGACGTGCCCATCCTCTGGTGGCGCTCCGTCGGGCACACGCACACCGCGTTCGCCATGGAGTCGGCGGTCGACGAGGTGGCCCACGCGGCCGGAAAGGACCCGCTCGCGTTCCGCGAGGCGCTCCTCGCCGCCGCCCCCCGGCACCTCCGCGCGCTGCGGCTCGCGGCGGAGAAGGCGGGCTGGGGGAAGCCGCCGCCGGCCGGGCGCGCGCGCGGCCTCGCCGTCCACGAGTCGTTCCGGAGCGTCGTCGCCGAGGTGGCGGAGGTCTCGGTCGAGAAGGGCCGGATCCGCGTGCACCAGGTCACCTGCGCGGTCGACTGCGGGACGCCCGTGAACCCGCTCGCGATCGAGGCGCAGGTCCAGGGCGCCGTCGCGTACGGCCTCGGGCCCGTGCTGCGGAGCGCGGTGACCATCAAGCAGGGCCGCGTCCAGCAGTCGAACTTCCACGACTACGAGGTCCTCCGCATCGACGAGATGCCGAAGGTGAGCGTCCATCTGCTCCGGAGCCCCGACGCGCAGATGGGCGGCATCGGCGAGCCCGCGACCGCCGTCATCGCGCCCGCGGTGGCGAACGCGGTGTTCGCGCTCACGGGAAAGAGGCTGCGGTCGCTGCCGCTCAGGATGAACGGGGCGGTGTAGGCATCGCGACCGCGACCTCGACCCCGACGGCTACGCCGCCGTCAGCCGCTCCATCGCCGCCGCGACGCCGCCCTTCCTGAACGGCACGCCGGCCAGGGCGAGCCCCATCTCGACGCCCGCGAGCGTGCCCGCGAGCATGAGGTCGTTGAAGTCGCCGAGATGGCCGATGCGGAAGCACTTCCCCTTGAGCTTCCCGAGCCCCGTGCCGAGCGACATGTCGAAGCGATCGAGGACGAGCTTGCGGAGCGCGTCGGCGTCGTGGCCCGGCGGCGTGAGCACGGCGGTGAGGACGCCGCCCTGCTCGGCGGGGTTCTTCGCCACGACCTCGAGCCCCCACGCGGCGACCGCGGCGCGGGTCGCCTCGCCGTGCCTGCGGTGACGGGCGAACACCGCGTCGAGCCCCGCCTCGTTCAGCATCGCGCACGCCTCGCGCAGCCCGTAGAGGAGGTTCGTCGCCGGGGTGTACGGGAAGAACCCGCCCGCGTTGTCGCGCAGCATCGGTTGCCAGTCCCAGTACGAGCGCGGCAGGCGCGCCGTCTTCGCCGCGGCGAGGGCCTTCTCGGAGAGCGCGTTGCAGCCGAGCCCCGGCGGCAGCATGAGCCCCTTCTGCGAGCCGGACACCGCGACGTCGACGCCCCACTCGTCGTGCCGGTAGTCGACGCAGCCGAGCGACGAGACCGTGTCGACGAGCAGGAGCGCGGGGTGCCGCGCGGCGTCGATGGCCTTGCGGATCTCGCCGATGCGGCTGACGACGCCGGTCGAGGTCTCGCTGTGCACCGCCGCGACCGCCTTCACTCCGTGCGCCTTGTCCCCCGCGAGCCGCGCCTCCACGGCGGCGGGATCGACGCCGTGGCGCCAGTCGCCGGGGACGAACTCGACGTCGAGGCCGAACCGCGCCGCGACGTCCTTCCAGAGCGTCGCGAACTGACCGGTCTCGAACATGAGGACCCTGTCGCCGGGGGAGAGCACGTTCACGAGCGCGGCCTCCCACGCGCCGGTGCCGGAGCCCGGGAAGATCACCACGGGCGCCTTCGTCTTGAAGACGGAGCGGATGCCCTCGAGCACCTCCTTGCCGAGCCTGCCGAACTCGGGGCCGCGGTGGTCGATCGTCGGCTGCGCGATGGCCCGCAGGATCCGGTCGGGGACGTTCGTCGGGCCCGGGATCTGGAGGAAGTGTCGTCCGCTCTTCGCGACCATGATCTCTCCCCTCGGCGCCGCCGGCGCACGGGCGCCGCGCGAGCTCGCCCGGTCCGCGGCGCGCGACGGAGGCTACCGCCGGAGAGGGTGGGATTCAACGCGCGGACGTGCGCACGGTCACGGAAGGGCGGCCGCCGCCCCGTTGCGGGCGGCGCGCGGCGCCCCCTACGATCCGGACATGCGGCGCACCCTCTCCCTGCTCCTCGCCGTGGCCGCGCCCGCGCTCGCCTCGGCGGGCGGCGCCCCGCCCGCCGTGCCCCGTTCGCCCGCGGCCGCGCCGCGCGACGCCCGGCCGTTCTGCGCAGGCGAGTACGCGGACGACCTCGCCGCGCAGTCCGCGGCGGCGCGCGAGTTCGATCGCGTGCGCCAGCC
>DASSQM010000494.1:0-2541 GCA_035702465.1 Anaeromyxobacter sp.
GGTGGAGACCCGCGGCGCGCCGACGGCGTTCTGGCGGGACCCCCGGTTCTGGGCGGGCGCAGGGGGCGGCGCCGGCCTCGCGCTCGCCGGCGCGCTGGGCGCGACGGCCCACCCCGACCTGCGTTACCTCTCCGTCCTGGACGTGCCCGCGTTCGGCTGGGCGGCGTGGGTCGCCCTGCGCTGGGTCGGCGGGATCGAGGCGTGGGAGCGCGTCGCGCGGAAGAAGCGCGTCGTGGACGACTGGGAGCGGAAGGTGGGCGTGCAGTTCGAGAAGGATGCGGCCGACGTCCGCGACGCGGTGAAGGCGCTCGGCGTCACGAACGCCGGCGAGCTGCGCGACGCGCTCGCGCGCATCGCCGACGCCGACGCGGTGGTCGCGGAGTGGAAGCGGCGCCTCGCCGACTGGGAGGGGACGCCCGAGGCGAGGTCGGCTGCGTCGGAGCGGGTCCGCGTGAACGACGCGCTGCGCGCGATCGAGGCGAAGCTCGCGGCGGAGGCAGGCGGCTTCGTCCGCGACGTGCGGTCCGTCGAGGCGGAGATCCAGCGCCTCGAGGCGGAGGCCTCGACGCCGGGCGCTCCCGCCGCCGGGCCGCCCGCGCCGCGGCCGCCGCGCCCCGCCGGCGATCCCCTCCGCGGGCTGCTCGATCGCGCCGGCGCGCAGCTCGGCGCGAGCGCGTCGGCCGCGGCCCGGTCGGTCGCCCAGCGCGCGTCGCAGGTGCTCTCGGGGCTGTCGTTCCAGCGGCTCACCGCGCTCCAGGCGGACGACCGCGGGAACGTGCAGGTCGTCACCGGCGGCCGGCCGGTGGCGGCGATGACGCTGTCCCTCGTCGACAGGGACATGGTGTTCGTGGCGCTGAAGCTCGCGTTCCTGGAGCAGGCGCTCGCGGGCGGGAAGCTCGTCGCCGTGGCGGACGACGCGTTCTCGGGGTTCTCGGAGGGGGCGCGCCGGTTCGCGGCGCGACTCCTGAAGCAGATGGCGAAGCCCGGGCAGATCCTGCACGCGACCTCCGACCCCTCGTTCCGCGAGGCGGCGGACCACGCCGCCTGAGGCGCCCTTGCCCGTCGAGAGCGATCGCCGCGCGCGCGGGCGGGAGGCCGAGGACCTCGCGGCCGCGTTCCTGCGCGATCGCGGCTTCGAGATCCTGGACCGGAACCACGCGATCCCCCGCGGCGAGGTGGACCTCGTGTGTCGCGAGGGGGAGGTCCTCTGCTTCGTGGAGGTCCGCAGCCGGGGCTCGGAAGCCCAGGGCGGACCGGAGGAGACGGTGGGCCGCAGGAAGGCGCGCCGCGTGGTCGCCGCCGCGACCGACTGGGCGCTCCGCCACGCCGCGATGGAGCACACCATCCGCTTCGACGTGGTGGCGGTCACGTTCGCGGACGGTGCGCCGCGCATCGAGCACTTCCGCGCCGCGTTCGACGCCGATGGCGCCCCGGGGCCCTGGTGACCGGTCGGCGCGAGGCGCCCGGCGCTCCGCCGCGCCCGCCGGGAGGCGGCGCGGGGACCCTGTACGTCGTCGCGACGCCGATCGGGAACCTCGGCGACCTCTCGCCGCGGGCGGCGGAGGTGCTGCGGAGCGTGCGCGCCGTGGCGGCCGAGGACACCCGCCGCACGCTCAAGCTCTACGCGCACCTCGGCGCGAGCGCGCCCGAGCTCCTCTCGCTCCCCGCGTTCGACGAGCGCGCGCGCGTCGCGCGCATCGTCGAGCGGCTCCGCGCCGGCGAGGCGATCGCGCTGTGCACGGACGCGGGAACGCCGGGCGTATCGGATCCCGGCGCGGCGCTCGTGGCGGCGGCGTGGGAGGCGGGCGCGCGCGTCGTCCCCGTCCCCGGCCCGAGCGCGGCGCTCGGCGCGATCTCCGCGTCGGGCTTCCCGGCGGACCGGTTCCTGTTCGCCGGCTTCCTGCCGCGCAAGGGCGGCGCCCGCGAGGAGGCGCTGCGGGCGCTCGCCGCGGCCGGGACGGCGGTGGTCCTCTACGAGGCGGGCAACCGCACGCGCGCGACGCTCGAGGACCTCGCCCGCGCGCTCGGGGACCGCGAGGCGCTCGTCGCGCGGGAGCTCACGAAGCTTCACGAGGAGCTCGCGCGCGGTCCTCTCTCGGCGCTCGCCGAGCGGTTCTCGGGCGAGGTGCTCGGCGAGGTGACGGTGGTCGTCGCGCCGCCGGACGCGTCCCGCGCGCGCGCGGTGACGGAGCCGGAGCCCGAGCAGGAGCCGCTCGAGGCCGAGCTGTCGCGCCGCCTCGCGGCGGGAGAGGCGCCCACGGCGATCGCGCGGGAGGTGGCGCGGGCGCGGGGGCTGAAGCGGGCCGAGGTGTACGCGGCGCTGGAGCGGCTGAAGGGGCGGTGAGGCGGCGTCAGAACTGCAGCACGGCTCCCGCCTGCACCTGGAACAGCGCCACCTCGGAGAGCTTGAACCGCCTCCCCGGCGCGTCGTAGCGCCAGTCGAAGTTCGGGTTCGGGCTCGAGGCGTCCCACGTGCGGTTCCGGCCGATCGTCTCGCCGGTGACGAAGTGGTCGGTCTTCGTGGCGAGCGAGGCGGTGGCC
>DASSQM010000495.1:0-5105 GCA_035702465.1 Anaeromyxobacter sp.
CCCGAGGTGCGCGAGCGTGGCGACGGAGAGCGTCAGCACGGCGTACGCCGCCGCCGAGAGCGCCGTGATGCGCGGCGGCGCGCCCTGGAAGAGCCGCAGCGCGGCGCCGCCCAGCGCCACCGGGAGGACGAGCGAGGAGTAGCCGAGCACTCCGAACAGGAACGAGGCGGCGCGGTGTCCCACCGGCCCGCACAGGTTCGCGGGCGTCATGCCGCGCGCGATGAGCGCGCCGTCGAGCGTGGAGAACGTGGCGAGGGCGAGCGCGGCGACGGCGCCGACGGCGAGGAGCACCACGGCCGCGATGTCGCGCGCCATTCCGGTGCGCGGCGGGCCCCCCCGCCTCCCGCGATCGCGATCCGGGACACGGCGGTTTCCCCTCGGCTTGGCCATGCAGTCCTCGTGGCGAGGCTCGTCCCGCGCCCGTGAGCGAGCCCGAGCCCGAGCCGACCTCGAGCGGGCACGGGCGCGGGCACGGGCGCGGGCACGGGAGAAGGTCGACCGTCGCGCCGGTTCGAGGATATCGGGGGGTACCTCGGGGTCAATTTTTCAGCGGAGGGGCCCCCCGGGTAGAATGCGCCGAGAACCGCCCTTTTCCCGCGAGCTTCCATGGACGTCCGCTGCGAACGCTGCCGAGCCCAGTACGTCTTCGACGACGACCAGGTCACGCCGGCCGGCCTCACCGTGCAGTGCACGAACTGCGGGCACGTCTTCAGGGTGAAGAAGAAGGAGCTCGTCGTCACCGTGCCGGTGAAGCCGGACGAGATCGACGGCCCTCCGCTCCCGGCCAGCGCGGCGCGGCGGCCGCAGGGGCCCACGTCGGGGGGACCGGGGGACTCCCGGGAGCCCGCGCGCGAGTGGCGCGTGCGGCAGGCGAACGGGAACATCTTCACGTTCCGTGAGCTGACCACGCTGCAGAAGTGGATCATCGAGCAGAAGGTCTCGCGCGACGACGAGATCTCGAGCTCCCGCGGCGAGCCGTGGAAGCGGCTCGGGAACATCGCGGACCTGGCGAGCTTCTTCCAGGTGGTCGAGGCCGCGGAGCGGGGGCGCGCGGTGCCGCCCGTCACGCCCGTGGGCGTCACCGGCGTGCCCGGGTTCGCGCTGCCGCCGCCCGGATCGACGACGCTCGCCTACCCGCCGCCGCCGTCCGGACACCCGCCGCCGGCGTTCACGACGCCCGCGCCGGCTCCGCGGGGGCCCGCATCCGAGCGGCGCGCCGAGCCGCTGCCCGCGGCGCCCGGGGTCGACGTGGACCTCGCGCCCGAGGAGCTCGCCGCCGTGAAGAAGGGGCGCGGGGCGCGGCTCGCGCTCTCCGCCGTCCTCCTCGTCGTCGCCGGCGGCGCGGGCGCGTACGTGCTCGCCCCGAGGCTCTTCGCCGCGCCGAAGCCGCAGGGGCCGGCCGCCGAGGTCCCGCCGGCCACCCTCGAGGTGAAGGTGGAGCAACGGCAGCCCGAGCCCGCTCCGGCGGCGGAGCCGCCGCCCGCCCCCGTGCCGCCCGTGGCGGCGCCCGAGCCCATCGTCGAGCGCGCGATCGAGCCGCCTCCCGCGCCGGTGACCGCGCCGCCGAAGCCGCCGGCGCCCAGGGGGCCGAAGGCCCTCCTCGCGCAGGCGTCGAGGCTGCGGGAGAAGGGCGACGTCGAGGCGGCGCTCGATCTCTACGGGCGCGTCGCGGGCGACGATCCGGAGAACGTGGAGGCCCTGACGGGTCGCGGTTTGTGCTATCTCGACCTCGAGCGATGGCCACCTGCGGAGGCGAGCTTCCAGGCCGCCCTCCAGGTCGATCCGAGGCAGCCGGACGCACTGTTGGGGCTCGCCGAGACCTATCGGTGGCAAGGGAAGAAGGCGGACGCCATCAGGTACTACGAGCGGTACCTCGCCGCGAACCCGCAGGGCGAGGAGGCCCACGTGGCCCGGAACGCACTCGAGGAGCTGAGGAAATAGCCATGCCAGACAGGGGTAGCCCGGGGAAGCCGTCCTCGTCCGAGGACGAGTACTTCGTCCGGGAGGACGCCGAGAAGAAGCGCAAGCTCGCGCTCCAGGCGAAGAAGGAAAAGGAGGCCGCGGAGCTGAAGGCGCTGAAGGAGCAGCACTGGATGCACTGCCCCAAGTGCGGGCTCCAGATGCACGAGATGAAGCTCCGTGGCGTCGACGTCGACGTGTGCTTCTCCTGCAACGGCGTGTTCCTCGACCAGGGCGAGCTCGAGCACCTCCAGAAGCACGAAGGGCGCGGCGTGATGGCCGCGATCCTGAACTGGTTCAAGCCCGAGACGAAGAGCCCGGTCTAGGCCTTCCCCGTGGCGCTGTCGCTCGAAGAGGTCCGCCGCATCGCGGCCCTGGCGCGCCTCCGGCTCTCGCCGGAGGAGGAGCGGACCTTCGCCGAGCAGCTCTCCGCCATCCTCGCGCACGTCGAGCAGCTCCGGGAGCTCGACGTCTCCGCGGTGGAGCCGATGACGCACGCGCTCGCGGCGGGCGAGGCGCCCGTGCTCCGCGCCGACGAGCGGCAGCCCTCCCTGCGACCCGACGAGGCGCTCGCGAACGCACCCGCGCGCGAGGGGACCTTCTTCGAGGTGCCGAGGATCATCGAGTGACGAGGACGCCATCCGACCTCACCGCGCTCTCGCTCCGCGAGGCGGGGGCGGGGATCGCGTCGCGCGCGGTCTCGTCGCGGGAGCTCGTCGAGGCGTCGCTCGCGCGCATCGCGGCCACCGACGGGAAGCTCGGCGCGTTCCTCGCGGTCGCCGCGGATCGCGCCCGCGCCGCCGCCACCGCCGCGGACGCGCGCGCCGCGAAGGGCGATCGGCGCTCGGAGTTCGACGGCGTCCCGGTCGCGGTGAAGGACCTCTTCGCCACGAAGGGCCTCGTCACCACCGCGGGCTCGCGCATCCTCGAGGGCTTCGTCCCGCCGTACGACGCCGCGGCGGTCGAGCGGCTCGAGGCGGCCGGCGCGGTCATCGTCGGGAAGCTCAACATGGACGAGTTCGCCATGGGCTCGTCCAACGAGAACAGCGGGTACAAGCCCTGCGCGAACCCATGGGACCTCGCGCGCACGCCCGGCGGCAGCTCCGGCGGCAGCGCCGCGTCGGTCGCGGCGCGGCAGGTGCACGGCTCGCTCGGCACCGACACCGGCGGCTCGATCCGGCTCCCCGCCTCGTTCTGCGGCGTCGTCGGGGTGAAGCCCACCTACGGGCGCGTCTCGCGCTGGGGCGTCGTGGCGTTCGCGTCGTCGCTCGATCAGGTCGGGCCGCTCGCGCGCACGGTGGAGGACGCGGCGCTCCTCCTCGGGCGCATCGCCGGGCACGACCCGCGCGATCTCACCTCGTCCACGCGCCCGGTCGAGGACTACCTCGCCTCCCTCGAGGCCGGCGCCCGCGGGCTGCGCGTCGGGATCCCGCGCGAGTGGCTCCGCGGCGGCCTCGACGCGGGCGTCGAGAAGATCGTGCGCGGGGCGCTCGCCGCCTACGAGCGGCTCGGCGCGAAGCTCGTCGAGATCTCGCTGCCGCACTCGAAGTACGGCATCGCCGCGTACTACCTCATCGCGCCGGCCGAGGCGTCCTCGAACCTGGCCCGCTACGACGGCGTCCGCTTCGGGCTGCGCGCCGACGCGAAGGGCCTGCGCGAGATGTACGCCGAGACGCGCGAGAAGGGCTTCGGCGCCGAGCCGAAGCGCCGCATCATGCTCGGCACGTACGCGCTCAGCTCCGGCTACTACGACGCGTACTACCTGCGCGCCCAGAAGGTCCGCACCCTCATCCGCCGAGACTTCGACGAGGCGTTCCGGAGCTGCGACGTCGTCGCGGGCCCCGTGGCGCCGACGGTGGCGTTCCAGCTCGGCGAGCGCACGCAGGACCCGCTCCAGATGTACCTCGCGGACGTGTTCACCATCACCTGCAACCTCGCCGCGCTGCCCGGCCTGTCCCTGCCGTGCGGGCTGCACCCCGAGTCCGGCATGCCCGTGGGGCTGCAGCTCGTCGGGCGGCCGTTCGACGAGGCGACGCTGCTCCGCGCCGCGCGCGCGCTCGAGCGCGAGACGCCGCCGCTGCCGGCGCCGCCGCTCCGGGCGGGAGGCGCGCGATGAGCCTCGCCGACTTCCAGGTCGTCATCGGCCTCGAGGTCCACGCGCAGCTCCTCACGCGCGCGAAGATCTTCTGCGGCTGCTCGACGGAGTTCGGCGGGGAGCCCAACTCCCACACCTGCCCGGTGTGCCTCGGCTTCCCGGGCGTCCTGCCGGCGCTGAACGCGCGCGTCGTCGAGCTGGCCGTGCGCACCGGCGTCGCGCTCGGCTGCGCGATCCAGCGGAAGAGCGTCTTCGCACGGAAGAACTACTTCTACCCGGACCTGCCGAAGGGCTACCAGATCTCGCAGTACGAGCTGCCCATCTGCCTGGGCGGCGGCGTGGACGTGACGATCGGCGGCGCCGAGAGGCGCGTCCGGCTCGTGCGCATCCACATGGAGGAGGACGCCGGCAAGAACGTCCACGGCGTCTCCGCCGACGGGTCCTCCGGCGTCGACCTGAACCGCGCCGGCGTGCCGCTCCTCGAGATCGTCTCCGAGCCCGACCTGCGGTCCGCCGACGAGGCCGTCGAGTACCTGAAGGAGCTGCGCGCGATCCTCATGTACCTCGGCGTGAACGACGGCAACCTGCAGGAGGGCTCGTTCCGCTGCGACGCGAACGTGTCGGTGATGCGCAAGGGCGCCGAGCGGTACGGCACGCGCTGCGAGATCAAGAACATGAACTCCTTCCGCTTCCTGCGCGCCGCCGTCGAGTACGAGGCGCGCCGGCAGGTGGACATCATCGAGGGCGGGGGCAAGGTCGAGCAGGAGACGCGCCTCTTCGACGCCGAGCGCGGCGAGACGCGCTCGATGCGCTCGAAGGAGGAGGCGCACGACTACCGCTACTTCCCGGAGCCGGACCTCCCGCCGGTCGTCGTGGACGACGCGCTCGTCGAGCGCGTGCGCGGGAGCCTCCCCGAGCTGCCGCGCGCCCGCGCCCGCCGCTACCAGGACGCGCTCGGGCTCTCCGCGTACGACGCGGGGCTCCTCGTGGCCGAGCGGCCGGTGGCGGAGTTCTTCGACGCCGCGCTCGCGGCGTACGGCAAGGGCCCGGA
>DASSQM010000496.1:0-2669 GCA_035702465.1 Anaeromyxobacter sp.
GGCGCGCGTCCGCGGCTTCGTCGCGCAGGAGCCCGGGCTCGCCCAGTACCGCTTCTTCCTCGAGGACGTCCTGCGGTGGCGTCCGCACACGCTCGGCGCGGGCGAGGAGCGGATCGCCGCGGACGCGGGCGACCTCGAGAGCGTGGGCGGCGAGGTCTTCACGGTGCTCGAGAACGCGGACCTGCCGTGGCCGACGGTGAAGCTGTCGACGGGCGAGGAGGTGCGGCTCGACACGGCCGGCTTCAGCTTCGCGCGGACGAGCCGCGCGCGCGAGGACCGCGAGAAGGTCTTCTCCGCGTTCTTCGGCGCGGTGAAGACCTACGAGCGGACCATCGGCGCGGCGCTCTACGCGACGGTGCGGTCGCACCTCTTCGAGAAGAAGATCCGCTCGTTCGGCTCCGCGCTCGAGGCGGCCACCTTCCCGGACGACATCCCGCCCACCGTGTACCGGCAGCTCGTCTCGGACGTGCGCCGCAGCCTGCCGACCTTCCACCGCTACCTCGCGCTGCGCAAGCGCATGCTCGGCCTCGACAAGCTGCGCTACCAGGACCTCTACGTCCCCATGGTCGGGAGCGTGGACCTCAAGTTCACGCCCGACGAGGCGCGCCAGGTCGTGCTCGCGGCGGTGGCGCCGCTCGGCAAGGAGTACGTGGCCGCGCTCGGGAAGGGCTTCGAGAGCGGCTGGAGCGACTACCTGCCGTCGACGGGCAAGCGGTCCGGCGCGTACTCGATCAACACCGGCGTCTACGGGGTCCACCCGTACCAGCTCCTCAACTTCAACGGGCTGTACGCCGACGTCTCCGCGCTCGCCCACGAGTCCGGCCACTCGATGCACACCTACCTCGCGGACTCGACGCAGCCGTTCGCCTCGCACGAGTACGCCACGTTCGTCGCGGAGGTCGCGTCGACGCTGAACGAGAACCTGCTCCTGCACCACATGCTCGGGCGCGCGAAGGACGACGCCACGCGCCTCGCCCTGCTCGGAAACTACCTCGACGTCATGCGCGGGACGCTGTTCCGCCAGACGCAGTTCGCGGAGTTCGAGCTCGCCGCGCACGAGAAGGCGGAGAAGGGCGAGACCCTGACCGGCGAGAACCTCTCCGCGCTGTACCTCGACCTCACGCGCACGTACTTCGGCCACGGCCAGGGCGTCTGCGAGGTCCCGGATCTCATCGCGGTGGAGTGGGGCTTCGTCCCGCACTTCCACCGCGACTTCTACGTCTACCAGTACGCCACGAGCCTCGTCGCCTCGACGTCGATCGCGAAGAGGATCCGCGAGGAGGCCGCGAAGGGGAAGACGAAGGAGCGCGACGCCTACCTCGCCATGCTCCGCGCCGGCGGCTCGAAGTACCCGATCGACCTCCTCCGCGACGCCGGCGTGGACATGACCACGTCGGCGCCGTTCGACGCCGCCATGACGGAGATGAACGGGATCATGGACCAGATGGAGGCGATCCTGGCGCGCCAGGGGAAGAAGGCGGCGAGGAAGTAGCGGCGGGCCGCGTCGCGCGGCCGCGAGCGAGCGTCATCGCCGAAGCGCCGTCGAACGGCGGGCGCCCCGCCGCCGGGCGGCCCCTTCCGGTTCGTTGCTAGTTAGTACTTACTAACTTAGCTTCCCCGCGATGCCCGCACCCGGACCGACGAGGAAGCCAGCCGAGGATCGCCGCCGCGAGATCGCGGAGGCCGCCCTGCGCGTCGTGGCCTCGGGCGGCCTCGGGCGGTTCACGTCGCTCGCCGTGGCGCGCGAGGTGGGCGTCTCGGACGCCGCGCTCTTCCGCCACTTCCCGTCCATGGACGCGATCGTCGACGCGGCCATCGACCGCGTCGAGGAGATCCTGTTCGAGGGGTTCCCGCCACAGGCGGCCGATCCGGTCGACCGGCTCGGCGCGTTCTTCCGCCGCCGCGTCGAGGCCATCCGCTTCAATCCCGGCGTCTCGCGCCTCGTCGCCACCGACGAGCTCGCGAAGGCCGGCTCCGCGGCGGCGGCCGCGCGGGTCGCCGGCTTCCGGCGCCGCTCGACGGAGTTCGTGCGCGCCTGCCTCGAGGAGGCGGAGGGCCGCGGGCTGCTCGGGCCCGGCGTCCGCGCGGAGGAGGCCTCGGTGATCGTGCTCGGCGCGCTCCTCGCGCTCGCCCACGCCACGACCGCGCCTCCCCCAGCGGCCCTCCCGGCGATCGCGGCGCGCGTGTGGAGCGCGCTCGAGACCTTCCTTCGCGGGCCGGTGGCCCGCCCGCAGAGCGCGGGAGACCGTCCGCCGCGCCCCTCCGGACGGAAAGAGACAAGGAGACGATCATGAGGTCGAGGTACCTGTTCCCGTTTCTCGCAGCTGTCCTCCTCGCCCCGGCGGGCGCTCGCGCGCATTGCGACACGCTGGACGGCCCCGTCGTCACCTCGGCGCGCACCGCCCTCGAGACGGGCAAGCTCGAGCCCGTGCTCGCCTGGGTCCGGCCGGGCGACGAGCGGGAGATCCGCGACGCCTTCGCGAAGACGCGCACCGTGCGCAAGGGTGGCGGCGAGGCGCGCGAGCTCGCGGATCGCTGGTTCTTCGAGACGCTCATGCGCGTCCACCGCGCGGGCGAAGGGGCACCCTTCACGGGGCTCCAGCCCGCCGGGTCGCCGGATCCCGCGGTCGCCGCGGCCGACCGGTTCCTCGCCAGCGGCGACCCGAAGC
>DASSQM010000497.1:0-2651 GCA_035702465.1 Anaeromyxobacter sp.
AGGCACTGGTGCACGACCGCGAGCTCGGGCCGCAGCTCCGACGCGCGCTCGAACGCGGCGACCGCCTCGAAGAGCAGCCCCTGGCGGGAGAGGGCGTGCCCGAGCCAGTAGTGCGCGTCCGCCGAGAGCGGGTCCTGCGCCACGGCCTGCCGGCACAGCGCCAGCGCCTCCTCGTCCCGGTGCTCCTTCAGCGCCGCCACGGCGGCGCGCCAGGATGCCGCCGCCGCCTCGATGGCGGCGGCGTCAGCCTCCGCGTCGGGCGGCTCGGAGACCGCGGCGCGGAGGGTCGCGGCCGCCTCCTCGAGGCGGAACGGCTTCTGGAGGTAGCCGTCCGCGCCGAACGCGACGCGCGCGTCCTCGGCGACCGTTCCGCGGTACACCGCGGAGCAGAACACCACGCGCGTGTCCGCCAGCGCCGCGTCGCGCTTCACGGCGGCGCACACGTCGAACCCGTGCATCCCCGGCATCATCGCGTCGAGGACGAGCAGGGGCGGCCGCCGCTCGCGCACGAGCGCGAGCGCCGCGTGGCCGTCGGCGGCCTCGACCATGTCGAAGCCGATGAGGCCGAGCACGAGCCCCATGAGCTTTCGCAGCTCCGGATCGTCGTCGGCGACGACGGCGACGGGACGTGCGGCTCCGGGCGAGGGACCGGCCGACGCGGGGGAGACCCGCGCTGGGGCGTCCGGAGCCGCATCTGTCGCCGCGGAGGCGACAGGCGGGCTCGACTGCGCCGCGCCGTGCACCTCCGCCAGGGAATCGGCGAGGCTCAAGAGCTCCAGCTCCTCGTCGGTGCTCGGCACCTCGAGCGCGCCGGCGACCGGCTCCATCCCCCTCTCCAGGCCGACCCACGCGGCGTCGGGATCCGGCAGCGCGGGCGCGCGCCCTCCGCGCCAGGCCGGCTCCCGATCGCGCTCGATCACGAGGACGACCCGGTCGATCGCCGCCCGCACCGCGACGTGCGGCAGGATCCGCCTCCCCGTCAGCAGGCGCATCTCGTTGATGGCGACCTGATCGCCCGGATCTGCCATCGCGAGCACCACCTCGGAGGTCCCGATCGACACGGGGACGACGCCGCGCGCGCGGCAGCGGGCCGCCGGCACGACGCTCAGGTTCCGCGCGGGCACGACGCTCCGCGACAGGTCCACGCCCGGGTAGCCGTGCACGCGCGCGAGCGTCCGGACCAGGGGGCCTTCCGCCGCGAGGCCGAGGCGGAGCGCGGACGAGGCCACGTCGCCGTCACGGGCGGCGCCGAGGGCCCGCGTCAGCGCCGCGGGGGTGAGCACGCCATCGCGCGCGAGCGCAGCTGCCACGTCCGGCATGGGTCGATCCTACTTCACGGGCGTCCGGACGCGTGCGTGCACACCCGTCGGGACGCCGCGCCTAGAGCTGGCCGCCGCCCATCGCGGGCAGGCGCGCGAGGTACTCGGGATCCTGGTATCGGGCCAGGGAGAGCTCGCGTGCGTAGGGGGGCAGCGGTGCGCCGACGAGGTGCGCTCCGAGGACCTCGGCCGCGCCCAGCGACGCCATGATCCCGTAGCCCGACAGCCCGCAGAGGACGTGGAACCCGGCGACCGCCGTCGGGCCGACGAGGAGGCGGTTCTCGCGGGTCTTGCAGTAGTAGCCTCCGTCCACGAACGGCCTCCGCATCGCGCCGCGCAGATAGGCGCCGAGCGCCGGCACCATCCGGCTCAGGCCACGCAGCACGACCTCGGGATGGAGCGGATCGAAGCGCGGTGGGAAGGTCGGCTCGCACGGCTCGGCGTGATGCCCCCACAGCATGAGGAGCCGCGTGCTCGCCTCCCCGCCCTCGGGCCGGAGGTGCGCGCCGGCCGGGAGCGGCGCGAGGAGCCACGAGAGCTCGGGCTCGGCCTCGAGGCCGCGGCGCTCCTCGTCGGTCCAGGCGAGCTCGACGGGGTCGCACCAGACGAGGAGCGGCGCGTCGCGCGGGACGACGCGCAGGTAGTCGTCGAAGGTGACGATCGCGTGGAGCTCGTTCACGAGCGGCAGGTCGATCCCGGCGAGCCGGCCGAGCTCGCGCGCGAGCGGGCCGGCCGCGTCCACTACGGACCGCGTCGCCACGTGGACCCGTCCGCCCGCAGCTTCGACGTCGACGCCGGACACGCCGCCTCCGTCCGTCCGGATCGACGCGACCTTCCCGCGCAGGAGCCGCGCCCCCGCCTCTCGCGCGCGCTCGAGGAGCACCATCCCGAGCTGTTGCGCGGACAGCCAGCCGCAGCGCCGCGCGTGCAGGACGGCGACGACGTCGTCCGCCAGGTACGGGAAGCGATCGCGGACCGCTGCCCGCCCGAGCAGCAGGTCGGCTCCCGTGAGCGCCGGGTCGAACCCGTCCGCCGCCCGCGCGGGATAGTGCGGATCGCCCGCGACTCGGTGGATCCGGAGCTCGCCGGCGCCGAGGCCCGCGACCTCGGCCGCCGAGCGCTCCAGCTCCGTCGCGCACGCCCGCTCCGCGGTCGCGTACGCGTAGCCGCGGCGGTTGAGGTGCAGGCGACCGCCGCTCGCGCTCTCGAGCTCCTCCAGGAGATCGATCGAGCGGTTCATGAGCCGCACCATGGCGTCGCCCGGGCCGGGCCACCAGTTGCGGTAGCACTCCGTCGACTTGTCGCTCGTCAGCGAGAGCGGCGGCAGCGGAT